>NZ_JBYSVC010000028.1:0-29473 GCF_057922285.1 Leptothrix toolikensis (SeqCode) | reverse complement strand
CAAACTTTTTGCCAAACGCATCAGTGCGCAGCGGCCTGGAACGTGGCCTCCGGCAAGACTTCGCGCAGCAAGCTGAGGAACTGCGCTTGGATGCGCGCCAAGGCTTCAGCGGTGTGACCTTCAAAGCGCAGCACCAACACCGGCGTGGTGTTCGAAGCGCGCACCAGCCCAAAGCCGTCGGCGTAATCGGCCCGAATGCCGTCGATGGTGCCGATCTCTGCGTCCGGCCAATTGAGGCGGGCGCGCAACGCCTCCACCACAGCGTGCGGATCCGGCGTGGGCACGTTGATTTCTGGCGTGCTGTGGCTGGTGGGCAAGGCGTCGAGCACCGCGCTGGGGTTGTCGCTGCGCGAGAGGATTTCCAACAGCCGCGCAGCGGTGTAGGTCGCGTCATCAAAGCCGTACCAGCGCTCGCCAAAGAAGATATGGCCGCTCATCTCACCGGCAATTGGGGCGTTGGTTTCCTTGAGCTTGGCCTTGACCAGCGAGTGGCCGGTCTTCCACATCAGCGGCACACCACCGGCTTCGCGGATCGCCACGGGCAGGCGTTGCGAGCACTTGACGTCATAAATGATGGGCGCACCGGGATGACGGCTGAGGATGTCTTGCGCGAACAGCATCAATTGCCGATCTGGATAGATGTTGTGCCCGTCACGGGTCACCACGCCCAAACGGTCACCGTCGCCGTCAAAGGCCAAACCCAGTTCAGCTTCGGTGGCACGCACCACTTGGATCAGATCGACCAGATTTTCTGGCCGGGACGGATCAGGATGGTGATTGGGGAAATTGCCATCGACCCGGCTGTAGAGGTCAATCACTTCGCAACCCAGCGCGCGCAGCACCGAAGGCGCCGAGGCCCCAGCAATGCCGTTGCCCGAATCGACCACCACACGCATCGGCCGAGCCAACTTGCAGTCGCGGGTGATGCGGTGCAGGTACTCGGGCAGGATGTCGATCTGGCCGCTTTGCCCTTCACGGGCCGAATCCGCTGGGACGGCGTAGTCCTTGGTTTCCATGCGCTGGCGCAGCGCCTGGATCGCCGGGCCGTGGATCGCCACCCCCGCCAACACCATTTTGAAGCCGTTGTAATCCTTGGGATTGTGGCTGCCGGTCACTTGGATGCCGCTGCTGCAACCGTGCAAGCCGCGTGTGGCCGCGACGTAATAAACCATCGGGGTGGTCACCGCGCCCAAATCGACCACATCGATGCCGGTGGCGGTCAGCCCCCGGATCAAGGCATGCACCAGACGCGGACCCGAGAGACGTCCGTCGCGGCCCACCACCACCGCACGCTCGCCTGCGGCCAAGGCTTCGGTGCCAAAGGCACGGCCAAGATGTTCAGCAAAGGCCTCGTTGAGGCTTTTGCCCACAATGCCCCGGATGTCATAGGCCTTGAATACACCTGCGTCGATTTGCATGAAGGTTGAGATGAAGTCGTAGGATGGCGGCCATTGTAGGTAGATCATGTGTCCCACCCCATCCTCTTTATCCCTGTCGTTTTCTGCCCGCATCGCCACGCCCTTGGGCTGGATGACAGCGGTTGCCACCGATGCGGGCTTGACGCAACTGCGCTTTGTGGACGAGCCAGCAGCAAACACACTGCAAGTTGACATCAAGGCCGATCACCCCGTCTTGCAAGCTGTGGCCGAGGGCCTCGCGGCCTACTGGCACAACCCAAGCACCCTCGCTAGCTATCTCACGGCTGTGGCCCTTGCGCCCCACGGCACACCCTTTCAGCAGCGGGTCTGGGCCGAAGTGGCCCAAGTACCCTTGGGTCAAACGTGTAGCTACCGCGAGCTGGCCCAACGCCTAGGACAAGCCAGCGCGGTTCGAGCGGTAGCACGGGCTTTGGCGCTCAATCCGATCCTGGTGTGGGTTCCCTGCCACCGGGTTATCGGCTCAGACGGTCGCTTGCGTGGTTACGCTGCTGGTTTGGTGCGCAAACAAGCCCTTTTGCACCATGAAGGGGCATGAGCCTCCCTACAATGCGCGGGTGAATGTTGATCTGCACTGCCACTCGACCATCTCTGATGGCACCTTGCTACCCGAAGCCTTGGCCCAACGGGCGCAAGCCAACGGCGTGGAACTTTGGGCACTGACCGACCACGATGAACTCAGTGGTGTCGCCCGGGCCCAAGAAGCGGCCCTTGATCTGGGCATGCGTTTTCTGACTGGGGTTGAAATTTCCGCCAGCTATGGTGTGCACACCCTGCACATCGTGGGTTTAGGGGTCGATCCTGCCAACCCCGATCTATGCGCCGGCATGACTTCGATCCGCACGGGCCGGGAGCGCCGGGCGCGTTTGATGAGTGCGTCACTGGCACAGGTGGGCATCCTCGGCGCGTTCGAAGGGGCTTTGAAATACGCCGGCAACCCCGACCTGATCTCGCGCACCCATTTCGCGCGCCACTTGGTTAAAACGGGGGTGTGCCGCGAACCCAACGAGGTCTTCCGCCGTTACCTGACTCCTGGCAAGCCGGGTTTTGTGCCGCACCAATGGGCCACCTTGGCCGAAGCGGTGGAATGGATTCGGCGGGCCGAAGGGCTGGCGGTTTTGGCCCATCCGGGGCGCTATCCGCTGACGGCCACGCAGGAATATGCCCTGCTTTCAGACTTCAAAGCCTTGGGCGGTTTGGGCATCGAAGTCATCACCGGCAGCCATACCCCAGCCGAATTCATCCAGTACGCCCAAGTAGCGCGCGATGTCGGCTTGGCGGCTTCGTGCGGCAGTGACTTCCACGCGCCGGGTGAGAGTCGCATCGACTTAGGCACGCTGCCGCCCATGCCCGCCGATCTGCCCAAGGTGTGGGATTTGCTTGAACGCCGCATCCATCGCGCGTCGCGCGTGACGTGAGCTTGTCATGGTCTCGGCGCACAATGCCGAGCCATGGCTCAGTACTTTGAAGTCCATCCGGACAACCCTCAAGCGCGTTTGCTCAAGCAAGCGGCCCAAATCATCGACAAGGGCGGCATCGCCGCGATCCCAACCGATTCCAGCTACGCTTTGGTGTGTCATCTCGATGACAAAGCCGCAGCGGACCAGTTGCGCCGCATCCGTCAGATCGATGACAAGCACCACCTGACCTTGCTTTGCCGCGATCTGGCCGAGTTGGCGAACTATGCCAAGGTCGATAACCACCAGTACCGCATGCTCAAACGGGCCACACCGGGGCCGTACACCTTCATCTTGGAGGCGACCAAGGAAGTGCCCCGGCGGCTGTCTCACCCCTCACGCCGCACGGTGGGTTTGCGGGTACCCGAGCACAGCGTCACCCAAGCGCTGCTGGCGATTCTCGGACAGCCCCTGATTGGCACCACCCTGATTGCCCCCGGGGAAAGCGATCCGCTGAATGATCCGCAAGACATCCGCGAACGCTTCGAGCATCAGCTCCAAGCGATCCTTGATGCCGGGGCATGCCCGATGGAACCCACCACCGTGATTGATCTCAGCGGCGCTGAGCCCAATGTCATGCGACTGGGACGCGGCGACATCAAGCTGCTTGGCCTTTGAAAACTCTGGTAGGATTCGCCACCTTTTTCGGTGAGCCAGCGTGCGGCATGCACGCGGCGTGCGAACCGATGCATCGAGCGGGTGCTTAGCTCAGTCGGTAGAGCGGCGCCCTTACAAGGCGTAGGTCGGGAGTTCGAGCCTCTCAGCACCCACCACCGCTCGACCGCCCATCGGTTTAGCCCATACGGCTCCACGGTTCTACACACGGTTCCAGATCTTTCTACCTATGTTTGAATTTGTCCGCCAACACAACCGTGTCTTGCAGTTTGTCTTGATCCTGCTGATATTCCCCTCCTTTGTGGTGTTCGGCATCCAGGGCTACAACAAATTCAACGAAGGTCATGCCACGGTGGCTGAAGTGGCTGGCAGTGCCATCACCCAAGCCGAACTGGATTCGGTTTATCGCAATCAGATTGAGCGCATGCGCGCCCAGATGCCCAACGTTGATCTGAAGTTGCTCGATACGCCGCAGATGAAGGCTCGGGTTCTTGATGATTTGGTGCGTGAGCGCGTCTTGCTTGAAGCGGTGCGTAAGCTCAACCTCTCGCCCAGCGATGAGCGGCTGCAACGCATCTTTCAAACCGATCCGCAGTTTGCTGCGGTGCGCAACGAAGACGGCACTGTGCGCAAAGAGTGGCTGGCCGCGCAAGGCCTGAGCTCTGAGCAATTCGTCGCTCGCCTGCGCCAAGAACTCGCCGCCAAGCAAGTCACCAACGGTTTGGCTGAGTCGTCCTTGGCCACAGCGGGTGTCGCCAGCATCGCCTTGGATGCCTTCTTCCAGCGCCGTGAAGTTCAGATCGCACGCTTCGAGCCCAAAGCTTTTTTGCCACGTGTTAGCGCTGAGCCGGCTGATCTCAAGGCTTTCTACGATGACCCCGCCCAAGCGCAGGCCTTCATGAAGCCCGAGCAAGCCAAGGTCGAGTACGTGGTGCTGGATCTGGACACCGTGCAACGCAGCGTCACCGTGCCCGCCGAAGAGATCAAGGCGTATTACGACCAGAACATCACGCGCTACACCCAAGCCAAAGAACGTCGGGCGCGCCATATTTTGATCAAGACGGAGAAGGACGCTACAGCCGATGCCAAAGCCAAGGCGCGCGCTCAAGCCGAGGCGTTGCTGGCCGAGTTGCAGAAGAATCGCGGTCTTTTTGCCGAGCTGGCGCGCAAGCATTCGGGTGATCCGGGCTCAGCCACTCGGGGTGGTGATCTGGATTGGTTTGGCATGGGTGACATGACCAAAGCCTTTGAAGACGCCGCCTTTGCCCTCAAAAAAGGTGACTTGAGTGCGGTGGTGGCCTCTGAATTTGGCTTCCATCTGATCGAAGTGACCGATCAGCGCGGTGGCGAAGCCCGCAGCTTCGAAACCGTCAAGGCCGAGATTGAACAAGAGCTCAAGCGTCAATTGGCGCAGAAACGCTTTGCCGAAGTGGCCGAGCAATTCACCTCGGCTGTCGAGGCCGAGGACACCTTGAAGCCGGTGGCTGACAAGATGAAGCTCGCCTTGCAAAGCGCCGAAGGCGTCACGCCCCAAGCTGCACCGGGAGCCACGGGGGCCTTGGCTCAACCCAAATTGCTCGAAGCTCTTTTCGCTGCCGACAGCGTGCGCACCAAGCGCAACACGGCCGCCATCGACATCGGTGCCAACCAGTTGGTTGCGGCTCGGGTGATTGCATACAGCCCTGCGCATCGCTTGCCGCTGGATGACGTGAAAGACCAGCTGCGCGAGCGCGTGTTGAATCACAAGGCGGCGCTCGAAGCTTCACGCGAAGGTCAAGCCAAGCTCAAGCAGTGGCTTGGTGGCGATTTGCACGATGAATCTTCAACGCTGGCAGCGATTGAACTGGTGTCGCGAGCCGCACCGCAAGGCAAGCCGGCGCTGTCGCGTGACTTGGTGGATGCCGCGTTGCGGGTGCCTGCCCATACCCTGCCTGCGTGGACCGGGGTGGCGTTGGCGTCTGGTGGCTACGCTGTGGTCAAAGTGCTGAAGGTTTTGCCCGCCGATGCCGCGCTGGTCGGCGCGCCCGCCCAAGCCCAAAGCCAATACGCCCGCTTGTGGGGGCAGGCCGAAACCGATGCCTACCAATCTGCGCTACGTACGCGCTTCAAAGCCGAGATTCAGAAGGTGACTGCGCTGCCGCCAAGCGACAATCGTTGATCTTGTCGATTTTTCTGCTACAATGACGTTCTTTCTGCGGTGGGTGTAGCTCAGTTGGTAGAGTCCCAGATTGTGATTCTGGTTGTCGTGGGTTCGAGTCCCATCATCCACCCCAAAAGTCAAGTAAAAACATTCAAAAATGGCCCTTCGGGGCCTTTTTTGTGGCCGTCACCCAAGGATGGAACCCATGAAGCAGCTTGATACCCCCCTAGCCATGCTCAAGGATCCCGGTCTTCTCAAGACCGATGCCCTCCTCAACGGCGTCTGGGTCAGCAGCAACCAACGCTTTGAGGTCACCGATCCGGCCACAGGGGCCAAGCTGGCGGATGTCGCCCTGCTGGGAGCTTTAGAGGCCGAACAAGCCATCCAAGCCGCCAACGCCGCTTGGCCCGCTTGGCGCAGCAAAACGGCCAAAGAACGCGCCGCCATCTTGATGGCTTGGTACCGCTTGATGATCGAGCACGCCGACGATCTGGCCCGCATCATGACGGCCGAACAAGGCAAGCCCTTGGCGGAGGCGCGTGGCGAGGTGATGTACGGTGCCAGCTTCATCGAGTGGTTCGCGGAAGAAGCCAAGCGGATTTACGGCGAAACCATCCCCAGCACCGACCCGAATAAGCGCTTCATCGTGCTCAAGCAGCCCATCGGCGTGTGCGCAGCGATCACACCATGGAACTTTCCCATCGCGATGATCACGCGCAAGGTGGCTCCAGCCTTGGCGGCCGGCTGCACCGTGATCATCAAACCGGCCGAAGCCACGCCGCTGTCGGCCCTAGCTTGTGCGGAGCTGGCCCAACGCGCCGGCATGCCGGCGGGGGTACTGAATGTGCTCACGGGTGACGCTGAAGCCTCAGTGGCCATGGGCAAGGTGCTGTGCGATTCCGATGTGGTGCGCCACTTGAGCTTTACCGGCTCGACCGAAGTCGGTCGCATCCTGATGAAGCAATGCGCGCCGACCATCAAGAAGCTCTCGCTCGAACTGGGTGGCAACGCGCCTTTCGTCGTCTTTGACGACGCCGATATCGACTCAGCGGTCGAAGGCGCGATGATTTCCAAGTACCGCAACGCTGGGCAAACCTGCGTCTGCGCCAATCGTTTTTATGTGCAAGACGGTGTCTATGACACCTTTGTGGCCAAGCTTGCGGCCAAGGCGGGTGCCATCAAGGTGGGCAACGGCTTTGAAGCGGGCGTCACCCAAGGCCCGCTGATCGACGCGCAGGCCTTGGCCAAGGTCGAAGCCCATGTCACCGATGCCGTGGCCAAAGGGGCCAAGGTGGTGGTAGGCGGCAGCCGATCTGCTGGGGCACTGGGCGAGCGCTTCTACACCCCCACCGTGTTGGCCGATGTGAGCGCCGACATGCTGTGTGCCCGCGAAGAAACCTTCGGCCCTGTCGCCCCGGTGTTTCGCTTCCATACCGAAGCGGAGGCCATCCAAGCTGCCAACGCCACGGAGTTCGGCTTGGCCAGCTATTTCTACAGTCGCGATATCGGCCGGATTTTCCGGGTCGGTGAAGCGCTGGAGTACGGCATGGTGGGCATCAACACCGGGCTGATTTCTGTGGCCGAAGTGCCTTTTGGCGGGGTGAAACAGTCCGGCTTAGGCCGGGAAGGATCGCGCCATGGCATCGAGGACTACGTCGAGATGAAGTACCTCTGCCTGGGCGATCTTCTGAAATAAGCCGATAAACATAAGCCGACAAATGCCAGCGGGTACGCTTTTTAGCGTGCCCCGGCAAGCGCGGCGTGCGCCTCGTGCTGGGTGTTGAACAGATCACCACTCAGCCACTCATCCAAGCCCACGGCATGGAGCCGATCACGCACGGGGCCCTTCACTTCGGACAGGTGCAGCGTGATGCCTTGGAGTTGCAGATCCTTGTCGAGCTGAATCAGCCCATCCAGACCCGTGAGGTCGATGTCGTTGACGCCAGACATCATCAGCACCACGTGCTTCAAGCCCGAACGCTTTTGCACTTGGTCGTTGAGTTCTTCGGCGATCCAGCGGCTGTTGGTGAACAGCAAGCTCTCGTCGATACGGATCGACAGGATCTCGGGTTGCGTTTCAACCTCAAAGCGGCGCACGTTGCGGAAGGTTTCAGTACCCGCTACCCGACCCACCTCGGCCCAGTGCGGCCGAGCGGTGCGCTGCAAAAGCAGCGCCACGGAAACCAACACGCCCACCAGCAAAGCCTCCTCGACGCCACTCACCACGGTCAGCACCGTCACGGCGCTCATCAGGGCGAACTCGGTCTTGGCAAAACGCCAAGCTTGCTGGAAGGGATGCAGATCAATCAAGGACAGCACGGCGATGATGATCGTGGCGGCCAGCACGGCTTTGGGCAAAAACCGCAACACATCGCCCAGCAAAAAGACCGCGATGCCCAAAAACAACGCCGTCCAGATCCCAGCCGCCCGCGTGCGAGCACCGGCATCAAAGTTCACCACGCTGCGTGAGAAACCGCCTGTCACCGGCATGCCACCCGTGACACCAGCCACGGCGTTGGCCCCAGCCAAACCGAGCAACTCACGCCGTGGCGAAATCTTCTCGCCGCGCTTCGAGCCCAAGGCTTCAGCCACCGCCAAACTTTCGACATACCCGACCAAGCCCAACAAGGTGGCCGGGCCGATCAGTGCCGTCCACAGGCCTAAAGGAGCGTCGAACAGCGACGGCGTTTGCAAACCATCCTTGAGATCAATGCGACCGGCCAAGGAGACGCCGTGGCTCCAGACGGGCGTCGAAGCGATCAGCACCAAGGCAAAAACCACCACCAACATCGGGGCCATGCGCGCCGCCATCTGCGCACCCCGTGGTGACAAGCCCAGCGCTTTGCCCGCTTTGGTGCCGTACTTGCGCGACAACCACAACAGCAGCAAGGCCCCCAGACCAATCAACGCAGTGGTGCCTTGCGGCATCAACGTCGCAGCCTTGGAGGCCGAAGCGATCATCTCCGTCAAGGTATTGCCTTTGACGGCCACACCCAGCAATGAAGGTAATTGGCCCAGTGCAATGGCGATGGAGGCCCCCGTGATGAAGCCGTGCAAGACCGGCGCACCGAGCAAAGCAGCCAGGACTTCGAGGCGCAACACCACGGCGATCAAATACACCACCGCAATTTCAAGCGCTAACACCAACGCCGCCAAATGTGGGGCAACGCCCTGCGCTTGAGCCACCGGCAGAATCGCTTGGGCGGTCATCATGGACAGCACCGCCACCGGCCCCACGGCCAAGGTCGAGCTCGACCCAAGGATGGCGTAGGCCACGATAGGCAACAGACTTGCCATGACACCCACGACGGGCGGTAGACCCGCGAGCATGGCGTAGGCCAAACTTTGAGGCACCAATAAGATGGTGACAATCACGGCAGCCACCACGTCGTCGCCCAAAGGCCCGGATCGATAGCTTTGCCAGCGGGTGGACAACGAAGAAGTGGACATCATGGTCAGGATCCGATCAGTCAGAGCAAGTTGATCGGAATCTTCAGATAGCTGGTGCCGTTGTCTTCAGCGGGCGGCATGTTGCCAGCGCGCACGTTGACTTGCACCGCCGGCAAGATCAAAACCGGCATCGACAAGGTCTTGTCGCGTGCATTGCGCATTTCGGCAAATTCGTCTTCGCTGATGCCGTCGCGCACATGCACATTGGCCGCACGCTGATCAGCCACGGTGGTGAGCCAACTCACCTCGCGACCGCCTGGCATGTAGTCGTGGCACATGTGCAAGCGTGTCTCGGGGTGCATTGAGAGCACCCGCTTGATGGAACGATAGAGGATGCGTGGGTCACCGCCCGGAAAGTCGCAGCGTGCCGTGCCGTAGTCGGGCATGAAGAGCGTATCGCCAACAAAAGCATCGCTTTCGCCCATCAGATAAACCATGCAAGCAGGCGTGTGGCCGGGGGTGTGCATGGCAGTGGCTTGGACGTTGCCAATCGCGAAGATTTCGTTGTCTTCAAACAAGTGGTCGAACTCAACGCCATCGGTGTTCATGTCTTTGGCATTGAAAACGCCCTTGAAGACCTTCTGCACTTCACGGATGTGCGAGCCAATGGCGATTTGGCCGCCCAAATGCTTCTTTAAATAAGGAGCAGCTGAAAAATGATCCGCATGAGCGTGGGTCTCCAGATGCCAGACCACCTCCAAGCCTTGATCGCGCACGTAGGCGATGACCCGGTCCGCACTGGTCGTTGAGGTGCGACCCGACTTGGGGTCGAAGTCCAGCACGCTGTCGATCACCGCAGCCTTCAGCGTGGTGGGATCGGACACGATGTGGCTGACCGTGAAGGTCGCCGGGTCGAAAAAGGACTGAATGACAGGTAGGTTCATGCACAGCTCCAAAACGGCTCACGAGAGGACAGTCAACGGACAGACATCCCTTAAAACGGACATGTTCACAATATTATAAAGTACTGATGTACTAGTTGTCATGCGGCATCGTGGACAACTTGGTCCAAGTGTTGGCGTGACCGCGATAGGCGTGATTCGTAGGCAAAATTCACGCAAAGTCACGTTTGGCAACATATCCAGAGTTGGCCGGAAAGCTTGGGCGACATAAGCGGCAAAAAACCACGAAATCCCATGACCCAAGGGCTGATTCGTGATGCATTGCAGCCGCAGCGCAACAGAGTTCAAACTTCTTTCCGTGACGAAGTTGTCATGATTTCTGAAGTAACTCAAGATAGGTGCATGACAGCATCCATCCGACGCAGCCAAAATGCCACTTTCTTAAATACATCTTAAGAAATGTGATGTCGAATTGGCGTCAATCAGTAGAAAAGAGGCTGCGTTCATACCGTGTGAGTCCGCTTTTCGGGGTGCGTGGGTGCCCGGTTCGCCGGCTTCGTCAGTTTTATCTGATCCGTTTTTTTTCGGGGGAATCATGGCTTCAAAGAAGCATTTTTTCAAACGTCGTCCGGTCGCTGTTGCGGCTGCCGTAGCCGCCCAAATCGTGGCTGCGACCAGTGCTTATGCTGGTATTGGTTTTGTGGATGGTTCTGACCCCCAGGGCAACCCGGTTCGGTATCAGACCTTTTTCTCCAGCAGCCCATCGGGCTTGCATCACCAAGTCCCCGTGCCGCCGGAAACCAGGGCGCAGTGGACGGACAAAGCCGGTGTGGTTCACCCGCCGCTGTTCCCCAACGCCCACAATCCCAACGGTTACCAAGGCTCGGGCAAGGCGTTTCGCAAGTTTGTCGATCCCATCGCGCCGCTGGGGCTCTCCGCTGGACTGATGAGCAACACGCTGACGGATAAGGCAACGACATCCGTACAAAAAACCTCGAAGTACCTTCCTCTCGCGGTAGGTAATGTCTTTACTCCTCAAAAATGGCGCAGCCCGAACGGTGTCGTCACCACGGACGACTACTACGAGCTGGCTTGTATTGAATACACCGAGCGGGTGCATTCAGACATCCGTAAGCCCACCACGTTCCGGGGCTATATCCAGATCGAAACCAACGACCTGAAGGCGGCTCGGATCGCCGCTGTGGCCGCCAACGCCGCCAACCCCGCTGGTCCTCAAGTCACGCCGCTCAGCAAGGGCATTCCGCTCTTCTACCCGATCCAGAAGTGGCCGAATACTCAGACCGTTGCGGCCAACTTGGCCCCCGGGGCCATTGCCCCCGGAGCGGATTGGCGGGGTCAGGATGATTGGCGCGATCTGAGCCGCCCAATCATGATCCAAGACACCGACATCAATGGTGCCTTGCTGTTTGATGTTTCCGGCAAGCCGGTGCTCAAGCAAGCTCTCGGCGTGGACGATGCGCACTACTTGGGCCCGGCGGTGTTGGCGGTCCAGGGCACACCAGTTCGCTACAAGTTCTACAACTTGCTGCCTGCGGGGCGTCCGGTGCTTCAAGCCGATGCCGCCGGCAATCCGGTGCGAGACACGCAAGGCAACTTGGTTGTCCTCAAGCGCAACGGTAATTTGCCGATCCCGGTGGATGCCTCCATCGTGGGGGCAGGCGTCGGGATGGATGGTGTTACCACCTACACCCAAAACCGCATCGCGATCCACTTGCACGGCGGCGACACGCCTTGGGTCAGTGACGGTACGGCTCACCAGTGGTATGCCCCGGTGGGCGAGCACGATGCGACCGTCCCCGGTACGCTGGCGAGCGATTTGGCCGGTGATCCGGCCATGCTGAACCACTTCCTCTACGGTGCCAGCTATGCTCGTGTGCCCGATATGGCCGATCCGGGCCCGGGCGCTGAAACGCATTACTACCCCAACGGGCAGTCGGCACGCCTGATGTGGTACCACGATCACGCGCTAGGCATCACCCGATTGAACGCCTACATGGGCGAGGCGGCTGCCTACTGGCTGACAAGTCCGGACGAGCTCACGATGATGGGTGTGATGCGACACCCGCTGGCGAACGCCACCACCACCCTTGGGTCCATCCCAGGGCTGCTCGACACCATCCCCTTGGTGCTGCAAGAGAAGGGCTTTGTCCCCGACGACATCGCCATGCAAGATTTGGCGTGGAACACCACAGCTTGGGGTGAACCAGGCGACTTGTGGTACGCCCACGTCTACGAAACCGTCCAAGAACCCGCCTTGCTGAATGGCTGGAGCCCTGTGGGCCGCTGGCACTATGGCCCGTGGTTCTGGCCAGTCTTCCCAGCGCTCTATGCGTTGCCCACAGGTGCTTTTGGCGATGAAACCCTCACGCCTGAGAACTGGAACGACACCCCCATCATCAACGGTGTGGTCTATCCGTATATCGAAGTTGAGCCCAAGCCGTATCGCTTGCGCATGCTCAACGGCTCGAACGACCGGATGTTCACCTTCAACCTGTTCGATGCAGGTCCTGCGCGTACCTTGACGGCAGCTGAGGCCGCTGCTGCGCCGGTGGCAACCTTCCCGGATGGCCTGTTGCTGCCCCCGGCCTTGACCACCATCGTCAACCGCGATGTGGGTGCTGATCTGCCAGCAGGCGGTGCGCCGTGGGCCACGATCAATACCACTATTTTGAATCCCCAAGGTCTGCCCACGTATGACTTGACCATCAACGCTGGCTGGGTGGCGGACTCAGTCGTGGCAGGTAAGTACTACCCGACTGAAGTCAAGATGGTGCCCGCCGTACCGTCAGCCACGCTGTGCGCACCAGGCGTGAAACGCCCGGGTGGCACCGAGCTCACGGTGGTCGCTCAAGCGCGGATGGCATCGCCCACAGGCTATCCTGCCGTGACCTGCACACCGGCCGATTGGCCGAGCGACGGGCGTAATGGTGGGGTGCCTGACCCATCCACGGTCGGTCCCGTGCTCTATCAGTTCATGAACGAAGGCGGGTTGCTGGCCAAGTTGGCCACGACCGATAATCTGCCGACCAACCCGCTCTATGACCGGGGTCGTGCCACGGTGTTGAACGTCAACACCACGGGTATCTTCCTCGGCAACGCTGAGCGCGCTGACGTGGTGGTGGACTTCTCGCAGTACGCCGGTCGCACGCTGATCGCTTACAACGATATGTTCGCCCCGGTCCCCGCTGGTGATCCGCGTAACGACTACTTCACCGGCGTGGGCGATCAGTCGCCCCAAGGTGGTGCGGAAGATACGCTGCCAGCCATCGGGCCGAACACCCGTACGCTGATGCAATTCCGCGTCAAACCGACCTTGGTCAATGGCACCGTCCCAACCGTTGCCGATGCATTTGAGAATCCGGCCAAGACCACCTTGCCGAATTTGACCAACCTTACGGCAGAAATCCCGAAGGTTTATGCCGCGACACAAGAACCGCCAGTGGTGGCGCAAGCAGCCTACAACGCAGCTTTCCACCCCACCAGCAATTGCCCGGCCAGTGTCAAGCCCAACACCACGGGTTGTTGGGATGATGTGCGCTCCTACGCCAGCATCTACCTCAGCTCGCTCAAGCAGCCTTACTTCGACTTTGTCCCCGGTAATCCCGGCAAGTTCGACGCCATCATTGTGACCAACGGTGGCACAGGCTATGTGACGGCTCCGCAAGTGGTCTTCACCGGCGGCGGCGCACCCACCCCCGCCATTGCCAACGCAACGCTCAAACTCGGGCAAATCAACGTCTTGAACCCTGGCTCAGGCTACAGCGTGGCCCCAGGTGTGGCCATTGCTGCCACGTCCGGCGGTGGTGCCGTGGCTGAAGCCACCTTGCTGGTGCAGGGTGCCATCATCAGCAACGGGGGCTCCGGGTATCTCACGCCTCCCTCGGTGATGTTTGGCTTGCCCCAAACAGCGACTGGGGTGCGCGCCACCGGGGTGGCCGTGCTCACCAACGGCGTGGTGACCGGGGTCACCATGACCAATCCGGGCTCAGGCTACACCGCCATGCCGATCGTCACGATCAGCGCACCGCCTGCCGGTGGTGTGCCTGCCGTGGCTAAGGCCAGCGGTGGTGTCTCTGCATTCCACCTGATCCCGATTGATCCGAGCAATCCCGGCTCAGCTGGGGGCGGTGGTTATACCGATATGACAGGGGTCACTGTCACGCTGACCCTGCCGGATCTGCCGGGTGGGGTGGCTGCAACGACACAATGTATTGGCTCGGTCATGGATGTGACCTTGGCCACAGACACCAAGAGCTATCTGACTTTGCCGACCGTGTCGCTGGTCGGTGGCGGTGGTGCTGGGGCTGCTGTCCAAATTTTGGGCACCACAGCGATCACTGACGTCAATGGCACCGTGGTGACACCACCGACCAATGGCACCACGCTGGCGCGTTACATGGTCAAGGGCAAGGCCATCCAAGAGTTGTTCGATCCGACCTTCGGCCGCTTGAATGCGACCTTCGGTACCGAACTGCCCTTTACCAGCGCCATGACGCAGACCACCATTCCGCTGGCTTTCGTCGATCCGCCGACCGAATTCATCAATGACTTTGAAACACAGGTCTGGAAACTGACCCACAACGGTGTGGATACCCACCCGGTGCATTTCCACTTGATGAACGTGCAGGTCATCAACCGTGTGGGCTGGGATGGTTTCATCACTCCGCCCGACCC
Organism: Leptothrix toolikensis (SeqCode); assembly: GCF_057922285.1. Lineage (NCBI taxonomy): Bacteria > Pseudomonadati > Pseudomonadota > Betaproteobacteria > Burkholderiales > Sphaerotilaceae > Leptothrix > Leptothrix toolikensis (SeqCode). Next base: position 14,838 of record NZ_JBYSVC010000028.1, on the reverse strand, counting down.
GAAGGAAATCGGTTGGAAAGAAACGGTGATCATGAATCCGTTGGAGGACATCATCGTGGCGCTCAAGCCCAAGCGTACCGCCGTCGGCGGTGGCTTTGGCTTCCCGCAGAGCGTGCGCTTGATGGATCCGACCCAGCCGGAAGGCTCACCGTTCGGCTTTACGCAAATCAACGTCAACACCGGCCTGCCTGGGCAGGTGGTCAATGCTGTCGTCAACTTTGGCTGGGAATACACGTGGCATTGCCACATCCTGGGCCACGAAGAAAACGACTTCATGCGGGCGTTGATTTTCAACATCCACGAAGCTCCCCCTGTGGCTCCGTCAGGTCTCAAGGTCAACACGCCCACCAGCGTGATGCCCACGTTCGTGCCGGGTCAGGGTTATGCCGGCGTGCCGCTGGCATGGACCGATAACTCGGCCACGGAGTATCAACAGATCTTGCAGCGCGCTGAGGGTGCGACCAGCACAGCCTTCACCACCATCGCGACCCTGCCCGCCAACCAGACTTCCTACACCGATATCAAGGTGGATGGTCCGGTGACGTATCGTTATCAGATCACCGCCGTGGGTGCTTCGGGTCAGGCTGTCTCCCCCATCTTCAATGTCACCACGCCGACAATTCCGCCGGCAGCTCCGTCGGGGTTGGTGGCAAGTCAAGTGGGAGCCGGCGTGCAGTTGAGCTGGATGGATAACTCCACCACCGAGCTCAACTTCGTGATCCAGCAATCGGTCAATGGCGGGGCCTTCACGCCCGTGGCCACCATGACCAGTGCCACGAAGGTTGCGGTCGGCGGCATCATCACTTACACCATCCCTGCCACCACCCCTGGCAGCATCGTGTATCGGGTGGCCTCCAACAACCTGACAGGTAACGCCAACTACAACTCGGCGTTTGCCACGGCTGCGGCCATCAATGTCAACGGCGCACCGACTCAGCCGACCTCTTTGGTCGCTGTGGCGGCCTCTGAGACCAAGGCGCAGCTGTCGTGGACAGACACCTCCAACAACGAAGCCAGCTTCGTGGTGCAGATGTCGGATGTCACCAATGTCGCTGCCGTCACACCGTTCACGACCATCGGCACGGTGTCTGGGTTGCCCAACAGCGGTAGCACTGCCAACTTTGTGGCCACGGTGCTGAACGGTCACAGCTACATCTTCCAAGTGGCCGCAGTGGGCTTGGGTGCTGCGCCGCTTGCGTCGCCTTACACCAGCTCGGCCATTGTTCCTGTGAAGTTCTTGCCCGCCGCGCCGACCTTGGTCAGCGGCACCGTCGTGTCACCCACCTTGGTCACGGTGAAGTGGACCGATGCGGCCAACAATGAAACGAGCTACACGGTCGAAGCATCCAAAGATGCGGGGACCACTTGGACGCCGGTGGCTACCTTGGCAGGTGTGACCGGCACAGGCTCACTCCTGAGCGCCAACTTCACCACCCCCGCGTTTGGTACGGCGTACTTGTTCCGTGTCAATGCGATCAACGCTGCGGGTGCTACCGCAACGCTTTCGACGCCGGTGATCTTCGATCCCAGCTTGTCGGGGTTGACCGCTGTTTCGAATGCGCCCAATACCGCCACCTTGAATTGGGTGGACGGGGGTCCGCTTGAAACTGGCTACAAGATTGAGCGCCAAGTTGCCGGTGCAGCGACGTGGACCCTGCTCGGGACCACGGCCGCCAACATCAAGACCTATACCGCGATTGGTCTGACGGCGAACACGATCTATAACTTCCGGATCACGCCGGTCAATATCGCAGGGGCTGTGACCCGAGTGGGTACTTCGGTTGTTGCACCTGTAACCACCCAAGCTCTGCCGGCGGCCCCCACGGGGCTGACGGCGACGGCAACACCGACGTCGGTATCGCTGAACTGGGTCGATGGCTCGATCAACGAGACATCGTTCCAAGTGCAGCGCCTCAACGGTGCGGTGTGGACGACAGTGGCTGTTGTGGCCAGTGCCAATATGGCGACCACAGGCACAGCATTGCCGACGACGACGGTGATCGGCTTGCTCACGAAGACGGCCTACACCTTCCGTGTGGTGCCGATGGCGGGCACGTTGCCGGGCACACCCAGTGCCACGGTGGCAATCACGACCCCTTAAAAGGCTGTGACGGGGGTTGGACAAGGGTTGCCTTTTTTCGGGTAGCCTTGGTCCAACCCCTTCTCGCTTGATTGATCGACTCCATTCATCCTGATGCTGCCGTCCGCCATGCTTTCTTATCGTTCCGTACCTTTCTTTCTTAGCACGCTGACCTTGGCCGCTGCCGTCTCGGCCGCACCACCAGCTACCAAAGAGTCTGCGGCCACAGCCGCTGAGCAGGCAGCTTCAGCCGAGCTCAGCATCGGCCGTGTAAGAGGCGCTTTGCCGGATCCCAAGGATCGCTTGAGCTACACCTACGGGGTACAAACAGCCCGTAGCTTGCTTAAAAATGACACGGCTTACGATCTTGACCTGATCATCAAGGGCATGCGTGACGCGCTGGACGGGCGTCAGCTCCTCTTATCCGAGCGGGAGATGAATACGTCCCTCGGTGATATGCAAGTCAAGATGCAGCGCCGTCTTGCCTCGGATCGCATGAATCTCGGGGCCAAAAACAAGCTGCGTGAAGAGGCTTTTTTGGCGGAGTACCGCAAGAAAGCCGGTATTCAAGTGCTGACAGGTAACGTGATGGTCAACCCCATCAAAACGGGCAGTGGCACGAAACCCGTTGAAGAAGATGTCATCGCTGTCAATTTCAGAGCGACTCTGCTGGATGGCACTGAATACGATGTGACCGAAGTGGGCACCCCTAAAGTCAGCCGCATGACGGATCAGGTCTTGGGCCTTAGAACCGCCCTGCACACCATGCCGGTTGGCTCGATCTGGGAAGTGATCGTTCCGGCTGCTTTGGCGTATGGTGAGCGCGGCATCAATGGCAAGCTCGCCCCCAATGAAACCTTCCGGTTCATGATTGAACTGGTCGCTATCCGTCAATGATGCGTGCCTACCGCCTGAGTCTTTGGATGCTTGGTGGGCTGTTGTCCGCCTTAGCGGGCGGTTATCACAGTGCCGCGCTGGCTCAGCAAAGTCGGCCGTCGGCTGCCGGGTGGACCCAAGAGCTGCCTGTGCAAGATGCCGCACAGGTGGCGTGGGGCCAGAAAATTTACCTTGAAGGTCGCCGACCCACCGGAGAATGGGTGCGCGGGATGCGCTACGGCAACGTGCAAGCGTCAGGTGAAGCGGTGGCTTGCGTGATGTGCCATCGCCGCAGTGGTCTGGGTGCGGTGGAAGGTACCTTGCAGATCAGTCCGATTTCAGGCCGGTATTTATTCGATCAGGACTCGCGGGCGGTGGTAAATATGAACCTGCGTACACGCAAGGCCTTCAACCAACGCCACGACCCCTATACGGCAGAAACGTTGGCAGCAGCGTTGCGCACGGGCATACACATCAGCGGCCGAGAACTCAATGCGGTGATGCCGCGTTTTGATCTAAGCGATCAAGACGTGCAAGGTTTGATGGCTTATCTGCGCCAGTTGTCATCCCGCTGGTCACCCGGCGTGACGCCGGACCGGGTTCGCTTTGCGACCGTCATCACGCCAGACGTGACTGCCGAGCGTAAAAAAACATTCCTCGATACCTTGCAGGCGGCGGTTCAACAGAAAAATAGCAATTTCGTTCCGGGGCAACGCACCATGTCCAGCGCCGCTGAGATGGTGCTGAAAACCCAACGTTTCTGGGATGTGGATGTTTGGGAGTTGCAAGGGCCCGCCTCGACTTGGAACGAACAGTTGCTCGGTTTTTACCGTGAACGTCCGGTCTTTGCTTTGATTTCAGGCTTAGGGGGCGACAACTGGCAACCGATCCACGCGTTCTCGCAGCGCCTCGGGATCCCTGGTTGGTTTCCGAGCGTCACCCTGCCCCCACCGCAAGCCGATGATGATTTCTACAGCATCTATTTTTCGCGCGGCGTGATGCTGGATGCCGATGTGATAGCGCACCATTTACGCAATACCTCGACCTCAGCGCAGCCGCTGCGGCGGTTGGTCCAGATCTTCGGGCCAGATGCGGCCCAGCGCGGTGCTGCCGATGCTTTGACCGACGCGCTCAAAGACAGTGCGATCCATGTTGAGCCCCATGCCCTGAAACCGTTGGGCACCTCGGCCGATCTCAAGGCCATGCTGAGCCAGCTCAAAGCTGATGAGGCCGTGATGTTCTGGCTTTCACCTGAGCAGTTGAAGCTCTTGGAGGGCCTGCCCGTGCCTGCGGGCAGCATCTTCTTCTCGGCCCGGCTTGCAGGCGGTGAGTCGGCGGCCTACCCGTTGACGTGGAAGAACAAGTTGCAATTGGTCTACCCCTATGAGCTGCCGCAGAAACGCCAAGCTGGCTTGATCTATTTCAAGCAATGGCTCAAAACACGGCAGCTCGACTTGGTGGATGAGTTGTTGCAGTCAGAGGTCTATTTCGCCCTCGACTACCTCAACGACACCATGGTGGACATGCTCGATAACCTCCACCGCGACTATCTACTGGAGCGCGCTGAGAACATGCTGAGTTGGCGCGAATCGGCTCGCGCCGAGGATCAGGCCCGCGAGTGGGTCAGCCCACGCCAGCAGTCCATCCACAGTGGGGAGCCTTTGCGTGCCCTACCCTATGGGACAACTTCGGCCCGCATGCCCCGCCCGCAAGCCCACCGGGGCGAGGCGATGGCCTCAACGGGCAAGCGTGAAAGCACCACCATCTACCCCCGGCTCAGTTTGGCCCAACGGCAGCGTCATGCCTCTAAGGGGGCTTACATCGTGCGCTTTTCAGATCCGGCTGCCGGTCATGATCTGACGCCCCAGACCGAATGGATCGTTCCATGAAACATCTCACCCCCCTCGTTGCCGCAGCCTTGCTCATGACGGCCCCCGCAGTGGGTCTTTTTGCGGCCGAACCTGCGCACGATCACAGTCACCATGCAGCGGCTCCCGAATCCATGACCTTGGCACAGCGCATCCAACAAGTCGCTCTACCTGACGTTAGCTTGATCCGTGGCGACGGTCAGCGGGTGCGCTTTGTCCAAGCAGTGGACGATGGTCGTCCCGTGATCCTCAACTTCATCTACACCTCTTGTACCGCCATTTGTCCGGTCACAAGCCAAGTGTTCATGGAGTTCCGTGAGCTGGTCGGTGTACCTGAGCGCGAGATGATCAACATGATCTCGGTCTCGATTGATCCCGAACAAGACACTCCGCGCCAACTGAGCAAGTACGCCCAACGCTTTGGTAGCGCCGGCGTGTGGGCTCATTACACCGGCAGCACGAAGGACTCGGAAACCATTCAGCGTGCTTTTGGCGCTTGGCGTGGCGATAAGATGAATCACCAGCCCCTGACCTTTATTCGCTCCGCACCCGGTCAGCCGTGGCTCAGATTGGAAGGGTTCTTGAGTCCGACCGATTTACTGACGCAATATCGCCAACAAGTGCCTGCCGCACCCGTGACGAAGAAATAAGTTCTCCACTGACCCCGCCAGCACACGGTGTGCCGGCAATATGAGGATATTCACCATGAAAAAGCACATCTCCATCTTGGCCTGCCTGCTGTTGCCCTTCGCCGCAGCCCAAGCACAACAAGCCCCCGCAGCCGCTCCGGTCGCAGCACCCACCGCGACGACCCCGGCCACGACCGTGGTCACTGATCACGTCACCGCGACCGCCAAGTCACAACAAAACCGGCATGCCAAAGACGCCGCTTGTCAGAAGGTTGCCCGAGACAAAGGTTTGCGCGACTTGGCATTCAAGCAAGACGTGATGGCTTGCATGAAGTGACGACGCCACCCCGGATGCGCGTCAACGCATCGGGGTTAGCACGCGGGGCGGCATGATGGTGGTGGTCCCCGCAGACGCCGACCCACTGGCTGCGACTGCTGCACCATAGGCAAAATGCCACTCCGCGTAGGTTTTGGCAGCGCCGAGGTTGGGTAGCCGGGGGTCGAAATTGGCCCTGCGGAACGGCTTACCTGGCGCTTGGCTGTAAACCCCTGTGATCCCCTGCCCTCGGCGAATCAAGCCCCAATCTTGATTCGGAGCCAGCGGATCGCGGTACAGCTTACGGATGTGCCGAACAAGCGCGGGGTAGCGCGGATCACGCACCAAATCCTCAAGTCGAGTGGGAAATTGACGGATACCGTTGGGTGGTCGTTGATAGTACGACTCGATAGCGAGTCGATATTGCAGTCCGACATAGAGTAAATCTTCTTCCAGCATGCGTTGGCGTGCATCCACCCAGCGCTGGGAAGCGAGCAACGTGGTGTAGCTGGCCACCGCCAAGAAAACCAAAACGCCCAACAACAAAGCGCCCCGCTGGGTGTTTTGAGTCGAGGTCATGGTTAGCTTCTTCACTCTGAAGCGGCGGCTGAGGGCGCTGGGGTTTCTTCAGGCAACGGTGCAGCACTGCGAACATCAAAGACACCGCCCTTGCCCGCCTCTTGGGGGGCAATAACCACCCAATCGATCTTGTCTGTGAGGGGGTCTATCGGAATAGCGCGTAGGTAGCGCTTGCTCACCAAGTCATTCAATTGATCGGGATAGCGGGCGTTATCGCCATAAAACTTGTCGATAGCCTCGCGCATCAAGGCCAAATCTTGTTGCTGAATCTGTCGCTTGCCGCGTTCCAAGGCTTGAAAATAACGCGGCAAGGCCAAAGACAACAGCAAACCAATGACCGTCATCACCACGATCAACTCAATCATGGTGAAACCTCGTCTGGACCGCTGCGACTTACCACTCCTCATACAACACTCCATTCAGCCCTTTACCTTTGGTCTGCGAATACACGTCAAAAACGTCATTCCCCGGGAAAGGTGAATCGGGTGGGCTGTTGTAAGCCCGTAATCCCCATGTATTTTCGGCCAGCATATCGGTGGGCGCAAAAGGGTCACGCGGAATGCGCCGCAGAAAATACAGCCGCTCATGCGTGGGCGATCTTTGATTCTCGATGCCATTCACCAAGACCCTCAAGTCGGCGGGATAGCCCGAATCTCCCGGCCGACGCTGGATAAAGCCTTGATCAAAGGCGATCTTGTAGCGGTCCAACGCATTGCGGATGTCATAGAGCGCTTGGCGCAAGGCCACCTCACGGCTACGCTGCACGCTCAGCTCCACCAGCGGGGCCGCCAAAAGAGCCAAGAGGCCCAAGAGCGCCAAGGTCACCACCAGCTCCATCAGCGTGAAGCCGCGTGGCATCAACCCAAGCCGAGAAGAACGCTTCACCATGCCCACGGTGTTATCACGGTTTGGTACCCGGTGGTGTCGCAGGTGCTGGCTCAGCGGGATCAGGTGTCGGTGCCGGGTCAGCCGCAGGTTCAGGCGGCGGAGGCGGCATCGCGGATCCCGCACCTCCATAGGCCCCCGGCGTATACGGCGTACCCGGTGCAGGCATCAGGGCTCGGCCCGGCAACCGTTGTGGCATCACAGTCGGCAAACCTGGCATACCCGATGGAATGGGTGTGATGCCCCCGTTGCCTGTGCTAGTCGCTGGCGCGGATTCACCCACCGACAACTTGCTCGGATGAACCGGGCGCGGCAGTGTTTGCGGTGGCGCAGGGGTCACGGCCGGTGTGCTGCCGGCATCGCCCGGTGTGGCAACGGGGTGAGTTGGGACGAGGGGCGGCGGCGCAGCACCCGGTGCCGTCAGGATCAAGGCGTTTGAGCCTGTTTTGCCATCGCCCATTTTCAACACTTCCATCGCATCGACACGCAAGGGCTTACTGCGCACCGCCGACTCGCTGCCGGTGTAGATGTCCGAAGCACGCTGCCCCACGGATGCCAGCGGTCGAATCACGTGCGGGGTGATCGAGAGCACGATCTCGCTTTTCTTGGTGTCATCGGCGTCGCTGCGAAACAGCACCCCAAGAATCGGCAACTGCCCCAAACCAGGCACCTTGTTGGCCGCGTTGCGCTGTTCATCGTTGATCAAGCCGGCCAGCACTTGGGTTTCACCATCGTGTAGTCGCAGCACCGTTTGCGCACTACGGGTCCCAATTTGATACGCCTCCCCCGAGGCTGTACTGATCTTGCTGGCGATGTTGCTCACCTCCAGATTGATCTTGATGCCCACATCGTTGTCGGCGTAGACCTGTGGTTCAACGTCTAGCTTGAGCCCAACATCCAGGTACGTGATCGATCCAGTCATGACGTTGTTGGTCCCCCCCGTGCCGGTACCGGGTGAGATGAGGTTGGTGATCACCGGCACGCGGTCGCCCACCATGATGCGGGCCTTTTCTTTGTGCCGCGTGCGAATGCGCGGGCTGGCCAAAATGTTGGCGTCCGAATCCAGCAGCTTCAGATTGATGCCCAACGAGAGGGGCGTGACCGTTAAATCGTTGCCCGTCACCCCGCGTAAGCCCCCGACTGTCAGGCTCGTGCTGGTGGTTCCGGTTGCGTTGGTGGTCACGCCGGGTGTTGAGAGCGTCACCCCGCTGGGCCATTGCAAGCCCAAAGAGCGGGCCCGTGTCGAGGAGACTTCCAGCACTTCGACCTCCAACATCACTTCCGGCTCCGCCACATCGTTGGCGGCAATCAGTTGCTCAGCCACTGCAATCACCTCAGCGGTTTCGCGCATCACCAAGGTGTTGGAGCGCGTATCGGTGACCATGTCCTTGATCTTGAGCATGCTCTTGAGCACGTTGGCCATGTGGGTCGCATCCACATTGCTGAGCTGGAAGGTGCGCACGCGCAACTCGGCATAGTCCTTTTGCTTGGCCGGTGTCGCCGGATAAATCATGAGCGAATTGGCGTTGAGCACCCGCTTTTCAAGCTGGTTTTGCAGCAAGATCAGATCAATCGCATCCTCGACGCTCGCATCCTTGACAAAAATCGTGGTGCGCAGATCGGTACGAATGTCGCGATCCAGCACGATGTTCAAGCCGGTAGAGCGCGAGATGGCTTCAAAGACCTGCCGCACAGCAGCATCACGAAACTGCAAAGTCACTGGCTTTTTCAAGACCGCCTTCGATGCACCCAGCCGCTCCTCTTTGGCTTGACGCTCGGCATCTATGCGCTCATTGAAACTGCGCTGAAGGCTTTGTGCGCCCGGATGGTTGGGCATGTCCTTGAGGACCTTGCGCACCAGTTCTTGGGCCTGATCCCAGTGACTCGCTTGGGCTTGGCGCTCCGCTTCTTGCAACTGCTCTTCGCTGTGGCGGCGCAGGTCCACTTGCTGCAAGGCGCGCAGGGCGCGGTCGTTGTTGGGATCAATTTTCAGGCTCTCCCCCAAGCGCTCAGCCGCCGTATCCAGCTGGCCCTGACCATAGGCCACATCAGCGGCTTGCAGCAAGCGTTGCACAGCATTCTGGCGCTGGCTCAGGTAGTCCACGCGGTAGCGCGCGTTGCCCGGCTCCAGCTCGTTGGCTTGGCGTAGCTGTTCCAAACCGTCGGGGATTTTGCCGTTGGCGACCAGATCCAAGCCCTCGCTGTGATGGCGTTGAGCCGCACAGCCGGCCAACATCATCAACATAGCCATCGCAGTCATGGTCAGGCTTTTTCTCATCGTCATGACGAAACTCCGTCGATTCCCAATTTCAGGACCGTGTTGTCGGCAGGCCAGACAAAACGCAATTCACGCGCCCCGATCCCTTCGAGCTTGAAACCACCCTCAAGCAACTCCCCGGGTCGGGCCAACAAAATCTTGTCACCCATCAGCAAAAACACCTGCGGCTGACTGCCATCGCGATCCGCCAGCATGCCCAAATAACGATAGGGCAACACCGGCTTGGGCGGCGGTGGCGGTGGTGGCGGTACAAACGCCACGGGTGGTGGCGGTGGCGCGGCGACCACAGCTAGCAATTTGGAGGGTGGGATCACCGGCGGGGGTAAGGCCCCGAAGGGACTGCGTGGCGGCGTCTCGATCAGTACCCGTCGCAGGGGGACTTGCGACGTGGTGCAAATCTCGTCGTTACTGGATGCCGAGCGCGCAGCCGGTGAAGCACCACCGGCGGTGGTCATGGTCGTGGAGCGATCCCGGCGCACGGCCGGGGCCACGACCTCATCCTCGGGTTGCTGGACAAGAAGGATCCAGCCCGACCACCCCACCACAAGCAAAGCCACAGCGCCTAAAAGCCACTGTCGTTTTGATCGCACACCCTCCGGGCGGATGGGATTCATCAGAGCTCACTCCGAAAGAAAACACTCAAGTGCAACACCACCCGCAGCTGACTCGGGTCAACGCCCGGGCCGCGATCAATCTGCATGCTGTCTAAGGCCACATTGGGCATGTGGTTCAGTGTCAAAGCCATGAAGCGTCGCAGTTGGACATAGTTCCCCGTGGCCGGCAAGGTCACCCGTAAGCGCGATAAGCGGGGCTCCTCGATTTGCACCGAATAATCAACCCGGTCGGGGCTGAGACCGCTCTTTTGCAGCTCTTGGAGCAGCTCATCGATCAGGCGGCCGCGATCTTTCAGGCTCGGTAGGCCGTCGCGCATCTCGTCACGCGGATCGCGTCCAGCGCGCACCAAGGCGTCGCTGCGCTGGCGCTGCAACGCCATTTGGGCCACTTTCTTGTGCAGCATGTCGGCTTGTTCGGCCCGCAAGGCCGGCAGTGCCTGCCAAGCCAGAAAGACGGCCATCAAAAGTAGCGCCAAACCGAGCAAACCGGGCCAGCCCACATGCTGCATCGCCCACCAACGCCAACGATTCAACAGCACGGTCATGGCAGCGTAGCCTCCGCAGCAGGAGATGATGCGGTGGCGGCGGCCGAAGCCGCAGAGAGCATGCGATCCTTCCACGTCGCCGTGAGCGAGAACTCCAGCGGATTGCCCAGGGTGTCTTTGAGCCGTTCATGGTGCAGCAGCACGACTTGGCCCAAGCCGGGCTGCGCTTCTAGGCTGATCAGGTAGGCTGCCATGGTCTTGAAATCGGTGGCCTCACCCGTCACGCGCAGCAACCCGGAGCCAGCGTCCGGTTCCAAGCGTTTCAAGGTGATGCCGTTGCGGTTTTGCTCAAAGATGGTCATCAACTCTTCCCAAGGGGCCGCCAGATAGCCCGCCACCGCGTCGATTTGGGCGTGCCGGTGGCGATCTTCGGCACTCATGGTGGCTGTGGCTGCGCCGCGAGCGCCCTTGGCGGGTGCAAACAGGGTCGATAAGTTCTGGCGTTCAGCCTGTACCCGGGTGTGCAGTTCGTACCAGAGCCCACCCTGCCAAACCACCAAGCCCACCCCCACCGCAGCCAAAGCCCAACCTGCACGGTAATAGCCCCCACCCCCTTGGCGGGCAAAATCAAGACGCGGCCAGTTCATGATGCGGCTCCCAGCATCAACCAACCCTGCTCACGAGCTTGGGGGGCCAGCAGTTCGTGCTGGGCCGAGCTATGGGTGACAAGGCAAGCCTGTGGTCCGGCCAGCGGATGCAGGCGGGCCCACAAGGTTTCGGTCTGACGCCAATCGAGCCGGTGCCAGACCACATCGTCCAAGCCCGCTGCCGACATCTGCACCACCATCAACCCATGCTCACGCACAAAAGCCCAAACACGGCCGCCATCAGCCGCTTTGCGCCGACGCCACCGACTCGCATGTGACATCAAGCGCTGTACCCGGGCCAGATCGACCATCAACTCGGGCTGGATGGTCACGGGGTGTAGGCCGCGCTCGAACAACACAGCCAGCCAAGCATCGAGCAAGACCGATTCGATGCCAGCCAGCAACCAAAATCGCCCACCGGGTGCCATGGCATGGCGCACGTACAAAGCCTCATGACCCAAAGCTTTGGCAAAATGGGCCAAAGCTTGCTTGGGTACATCGGCCCAAGAGCCGGGGCTCACCGCCATCAACTCGAAATACAAGCAGTCGTCACCCAACACCACCTGCACCCGTTGAGGGATCTCGATGCCTTGCAAGATCAAGGCCTCCAAGGCGGCTTCGACGGATGTGCGGCCACTGCCCTGCCCGCGCACCTGATGCTTGAGTCGGGGCTGCAAGCGCCAACCTTGGCGCACCCACACGGCCGCATCGCAGTGATGCGGGGCCAGATGCAAGCGCAGCTCACTCTTCCACAGCAGTGACACGATTGGCTTCCTCCAAAGTGGTCAGACCGTCGGCAACGCATTGCAAAGCAGCGTCACGCAAAGTGTTAAGGCCGCGCTCTTCGGCGGCTTGGCGCAACACGGCCGGGCTGGCGCGCTCCGCAATCAAACTCTTGAGGCCGATGTCCAGCGCCATGGTTTGGGCGATGGCACGCCGGCCTTTATAGCCGGTGCCCCGGCAGTTGACACAGCCCAGCCCTTTCATGAAATGCCAGCCTTCGGCTTCAGGCGGCAAGCTGCTGGCCTGGCGGCGTTCCTCAGAAACGATCTCGGGCTCAGCGCACTCTGGGCAGATTTTGCGCACCAAGCGCTGCGCAAGCACCCCGTTCAAGGCCGCGACCAAGTTATAGGGATCGACCCCCATGGTCGCCAAGCGACCGATCACGTCAAACACATTGTTGGCGTGTACCGTGGCATAGACTTGGTGGCCAGTCAGCGCAGCTTGGACCGCGATCTGAGCGGTTTCGGCGTCGCGCATTTCACCCACCATGATCCGGTCCGGGTCGTGGCGCAGGATGGAGCGCAGGCCACGCGCAAAGGTCAAACCCTTGGCCTCGTTCACCGGGATTTGCAGCACATCGGAGAGCTGGTATTCGACCGGATCTTCGATGGTGATGATCTTGTCTTCGCCGCTGTTGACCTCAGAGAGCACGCCGTAGAGCGTGGTGGTCTTGCCCGAACCCGTCGGGCCGGTGACGAGGAACAGCCCATACGGCAGCTGGGCCATGCGGCGGATGAATTGCAACTGCACCTCGTTGAAGCTGAGGTGAGTCAGGCTCAGTCGGTCATCGGCGGCGAGCTGATAGCGGTCGAGAATCCGCAGCACCGCGTCTTCGCCGTAAAGATTCGGCATGATCGAAACGCGCACATCGACGTTGCGCCCCGCCATCCGCAATTTGATGCGGCCGTCTTGCGGTAAGCGGCGCTCGGTGATGTCAAGGTTAGCCAGCACCTTGATGCGTGAGATCACGCGCGCCGCATAGTCTTGGCCGTCTTGTCGGACCACGTTTTGCAGCACGCCGTCCAAGCGGTACTTCACCACCAAGCCGCGCAGCGCGCATTCCAAGTGGATGTCACTGGCACGCGCTTTGAGGGCGTCGTAGAGCGTCGAGTTGACAAAGCGCACCACCGGACTGTCGTCGGTGCTGATGTCCGCCAGCGAGAGCTGCAAGGCGTCTGAATCCTCACTGCTTGCGCCCGTGGGATCAAGATCCAGATCGCTGCCTTGGGCGTCCAAGGCGCGCATGTCGCGCTCTAGGCGCACATAAAAAGCTTGAACTTCCTCGCGGTCGGCCACAGCAAACCGCACCCGGGGATGGCCGGCTGCACGAATGCGCGCTTCGAGCCAAAGTCGGGTGGCCCGATCTTGCGGATCGGTGAGGATGATCAAATCGCCCGCCAGCTCATCGCGCAGGGCCAGCACCAAGCGACGCCGCCCTTCGGCAAAGGGGATCAGCTGCGAGTTGATGTGCTGGGTGTCCCACTCGGCGAGGTGGCTCCACGGCATACCGAGATCCACTGAGGCCACAGGACTGACAGGATTCACAGAAGTCACGGAAGAGGTCGTCATCACTGGATGCTGGAAGCCAATTGGAAGATCGGCAGGTACATCAAGACCACGATGCCGCCCACCACCAAACCGATACCCAGCATGACGATGGGCTCGATCAAACGGCCAGCGCGCTCAAGCTGGCGCTCGACGATGGCGTCATGCACATCGGCCAGCCGGTCCAAGGCCACGTCCAAGGCCCCGGTCTGCTCGGCCACGCGCAACACGCGCAGGCCCAAGTTATCAAGTAACTTTTCTTGATGCATCGCCGCGGCCAAAGGCGCACCGGCGGTGGCTTGGGCCAAGGCCCGATCCAGCCGAGGACGATCAGGCGGTGCGAGTAGATCGCGACACATGGCCAACGCTTTGAGCGCCGGCACCCCGGAGCGCACCAGCATCGCAGCACTGCGCGTCATCTGGCTGTGGCCAAAGAGCAGCACCAACTCACGCAGCCAAGGCATGCGGATGGCCAGATTCACCGCCATCTGCTCGATGCGACCGTTGCGCACCGCCTGCACCAGCGACCACGCGAGCCAGCCCAGCACGGCGGCCAAGCTCAGCCAAACGGGGGTCTGTACGCCGTGCAAAGTCTTGCCAAAGACGATCAGCACCTTGGACAGCATCGGCAGCTCCTGCTGGCTGCTCTCCAGCACCAAAGCAAAACGTGGCACGACATAAATCAGCAAAAACAGCACCACCAGCATCGCCACCGACACCAGCATGAGCGGATAGACCAAGGCCGAGACCAGCTTGCCGCGCATCACGCGCAAGCGTGCTGCATTGAGCGCAAAGCGATGCAGGCTCTCGCCCAAGTCGCCCGTCATCTCGCTGGCCTTGACGCACGCCAAGATGGCCGGGCCAAAGGAGCCCGATTGCATCGCCGCCGAGAGCGATTCACCCTGCTGTAACCGTCCCGTGAGGCGATCCAAGGTGAGCGCAGCGCTGCCGCTGGCTCGTTCGCGATAGGTGCGCAGCGCTTCCATCACGCCCAGCCCAGAGCGCAGCATCAAGCTGACGTCCTGCGCAAACAGCTCTTCGTCGATGTTGCGCGCACGCACACTGGGCGCGCTCTTTTGCACGGGGGAATGTCCTGCCATGGGCATGGGGTCCGTCCTCGACCGGATTACCAAGACGTCACGTCAGCGGCTTCGCCATCCCCGCCGGGCTGACCGTCCAAGCCCAAGCTCAGCAAGTCGTAATCGCCATGCTGACCTGGGGCACGGTACTGATAAGGCCGCTGCCATGGGTCG
>NZ_JBYSVC010000027.1:0-30826 GCF_057922285.1 Leptothrix toolikensis (SeqCode) | reverse complement strand
GCTGGGTTGCTGCGCCAAGGCTTGTTCGACCAAGCGATTCAGTTCGCTGTCGCCGTAGCTCTGCCACCAGCGAGCCTCGGGCCAAGGCGTGCTTGTCGCCATGGCCGCCTCTTGCGCCGCTCCCAAGGTCTCGGGTGAAAGCATGCTTGAACGGGCTGCGGGTGTTTCACCGACGCTGGCACAGCCTGCCAGGCTGACGGCCATGGTGAGGATCGTGAGTCGTTGTTTCATGAGGTGTTGCTGCGCTTCAGAAAAAAGCCCCGCCGACTTGGCGGGGCTTGGGCAGCTAGAAAGATGGGGTTTATTGATGCACGGCTTCGACTTGGATCACCAGATCCATGGTGTCGGAGAAACCATAGGCCATACCGTAATCCACGCCCCATTGGCTGCGCTTGATGGTGGCGCGGAAATCGCCGCCGCAGACTTCACGCTTCATCATCGGGTGTTGATAGCAGTTGAAGTTGCTGGCCTTGAGCGTGACCGGGTTGGTCTTGCCCAAGAGGGTGAGTTGACCGCTAACTTCCGTCACTTTGTCGTCGTTGAAGCTGAACTTGTCGCCGATGAAGGTGGCCTTGGGGAAGGCTTCGGCTTTGAGGATTTCTTCGCTACGCAGATGCTTGTCGAACTGAGCCGAGCCGGTGTTGATCGAGCCCACTTCAAAAGTCACTTCGACCTTGCCCTTTTTGGCGGCGCGGTCGAGTTGCACGGAGCCTTCCTTCTTGTCGAAACGGCCCCGGTTGGTCGAGGTGCCGAAGTGGCCGATCTCGAAGGTCACATACGTGTGGTTCGGCTCAATGGTGTAGCTGGCGGATTCGGCTTGAGCCGCGCCACCGATCAAAGTGGCAGCGGTAGCGAGGGTGGCGAGCAAGGTCTTTTTCATGGGGATTCTCAGAGCGTTACAGGGAGGGAACGGGGTGAAAGGGGTGAGAAAGGGTCCATTAAAGCGGCGTCATACCGCTCAGGCTGAGCTTGAACTTGACGTGTACCTCGTTGGCTACCATCGAGGTATCGGCCCATTCGCCGTCGCCAATTCGGAAGTCAAGTCGCTTGATCGTGAAGCTGCCGGTGGCCGTGGTGATCAAACTCGATCCTGAGCCACTTTGGTTCAGGATCACGGGAACCACCACGTCTTGGCTGCTGCCCTTGATGCTCAGCTTGCCACCGATGTCATACCGACCGGGGCCTGTGGCTTTGATGGCATGGGACTGAAACGTGGCCTGCGGGAAGGCGGAGGCGTTGAACCATGTTTTTTTGGGCATCTCGCCATCGGCCTCAGGCGTACCCAAGGTGGCGCTGGCTGTGTCGATGTTCAGGCTGATCTTGCCCATGACCGGCTTCTTCGGGTCAAAGTTGATTTGAGCGTCGAACTTGCGAAAGTGACCCTCGACCGGCACGCCCATCTGCTTGCTGACGAAGATCACCTCGCTTTTGGCGAGATCAAGTTTGACGCCGCCCGCGCTGGCTTGGGCGTGAACCACGCTGGAAAGCGTCAGCGCAAGGCCCAAGACCAAGACGGTTCGGGGAAAAGATCGCATGACCAAGTTATGCATAACCCAAATCTCTCAAAAGCTTAAAAGCGCATCCGGCTCAGCAGGCCGTCACGGTCGATGAAGTGATGCTTGAGTGCGGCCCCGACGTGCATCACCACCAAGCCGCCCAAGGCCAGAGCACCCAGCTTGTGCAAAACCTTGAGGACTTCAGCCAAGGCTTTGTCGGGGGCCACCCAGTCCGGCAGCGGCAAGATGCCCAACCATACGATGGGAAAACCTGCGGCCGAGCTGTAGGCCCAGCCCAGCAGCGGCACCGCAAAGAACAACACATACATCAGGTGATGCACACCGTGATAGCCGGCCAGTTGCCAAGCGGGCATCGCGCTTTGGATGGTGGCCGGTAAGGCCGGTGGCCGGTGGCTGAGCCGCCAAGCGAGGCGCAGGAGGGACAGCAACAGGATCGTCACCCCCGCCCATTTGTGCCAGTTGTAGAGCTTGAGGCGTTGCGGTGAGAACGGCAGATCGGCCATGTAGACGCCGACGATAAAGATCCCGCCCAGCGCCAAGGCCAGCACCCAATGCAGGGCGATGGCGGTGGGGGTATAGCGCGTCGAATCAGGCTTGGACATGGCAGCACCCGTGATAGAGGCAAGGAGACGGGGTTGAGCTTAAGGGCATCGTGCTTGGGGTGGGTTCATGGGGCTTGTTGCTTGCATTGGAAAATGCTGAACCTGCGCTTGGTGCGGTGAGC
Organism: Leptothrix toolikensis (SeqCode); assembly: GCF_057922285.1. Lineage (NCBI taxonomy): Bacteria > Pseudomonadati > Pseudomonadota > Betaproteobacteria > Burkholderiales > Sphaerotilaceae > Leptothrix > Leptothrix toolikensis (SeqCode). Next base: position 28,585 of record NZ_JBYSVC010000027.1, on the reverse strand, counting down.
ATGGTTGCTCGCTTATAATCGCATTTTGCGCCCGGAGCATTATTCATGCGCCTTCTTGGTAAAGCGCTGACCTTCGACGACGTTCTGCTGGTCCCCGCCTATTCACAGATTTTGCCGCGCGACACGGTGTTATCCACCCGTTTGTCACGCAACATCACTCTTAACCTGCCACTGGTGTCCGCTGCGATGGACACCGTGACCGAAGCCCGCTTGGCGATTGCGATCGCCCAAGAGGGCGGCATCGGTATGGTTCACAAGAACCTCACGCCCAAGCAGCAAGCGGCTGAAGTGGCGCGCGTCAAGCGCTACGAATCCGGCCTGCTCAAGGACCCGATCACCATCGCCCCGGATATGCCGGTGCGTCAGGTGATTGAGCTATCACGCCATCACGGCATCTCCGGTTTTCCGGTGGTGGACGCAGGCTGCGTGGTCGGCATTGTCACGGGCCGTGACCTGCGTTTCGAGACCCGTCTCGATGCGCCGGTGCGCGAGATCATGACCACGCGTGATCGCCTCATCACGGTGCCGGAAGGCACCTCGTTGGCCGATGCCAAGGCGCTGATGCATCGCCACAAGCTGGAGCGTGTGGTGGTGGTCAACGCGGCCAATGAGCTGCGTGGCTTGTTCACGGTCAAAGACATCACCAAACAGACCAACTTCCCCAACGCTGCACGCGACGCCCAAGGCAAGCTGCGCGTCGGTGCGGCGGTGGGTGTGGGTGAAGGCACCGAAGAGCGGGTTGAGTTGCTGGCCCGTGCCGGTGTGGACGCCATCGTCGTCGATACCGCCCACGGCCACAGCCAAGGTGTGCTCGACCGTGTGCGTTGGGTCAAGCAGAACTACCCGCAGATCGACGTCATCGGCGGCAACATCGCCACTGGCGCTGCGGCGCTGGCCTTGGTGGCAGCGGGTGCTGACGGTGTCAAGGTCGGCATCGGCCCGGGCTCGATTTGCACCACGCGCATCGTGGCCGGTGTGGGCGTGCCCCAAATCACCGCCATCGACAACGTTGCCACCGCGTTGCGCGGCACCGGCGTGCCGTTGATCGCTGACGGTGGCGTGCGCTACTCGGGCGACATTGCCAAAGCGATTGCCGCTGGGGCCAGCACCATCATGATGGGCGGCATGTTCGCCGGGACCGAAGAGGCTCCGGGCGAAGTGGTGCTCTTCCAAGGCCGTAGCTACAAGAGCTATCGCGGCATGGGCTCGATTGGTGCCATGAAGGCGGGTTCAGCGGATCGTTACTTCCAAGACAACGACGCCAACCCGAACGCCGACAAGCTGGTGCCGGAAGGCATCGAAGGCCGCGTGCCCTACAAGGGCTCGGTGGTGGCGATCCTGTTCCAGATGGCCGGTGGGCTGCGTGCTTCGATGGGCTACTGCGGTTGCGCCACCATCGAAGAGATGCGTGATCGGGCCGAATTTGTCGAGATCACCTCGGCGGGCATCCGCGAAAGCCATGTCCACGATGTGCAGATCACCAAAGAAGCACCGAACTATCGGATGGAGTGAACTGGCTTTCGGGCTCCTTCGGGGGTCTGAAACCCCGGTGCGCCCGGCCCATGGCCGGGCGTCTCCATTTCCTCTTCTCTCTTTTTGCGCGCTCCGATGACGACTCCTGCCCCGATCACCTCCACCGCTGAGCCTTCCCGCGCGCCGCGCACTGCTGCGATGCGTTTCATCATGATCACGGTGCTGATCGACATGATCGCCATCGGCCTGATCGTGCCCGTGTTGCCCCTGATCGTGAGTCGCTTCACGCCCGATCCGAGTGAGCAAGCGATGTGGTACGGCGTGATCGCCTTCGCCTTTAGCTTGGCCAATTTCTTTGGTGCGCCGCTGTTGGGTGCGCTGTCGGATCGTTACGGCCGCCGGCCGGTGTTGTTGCTGGGTTTTTGTGGTCTGGCGATCAACTTCTTTGCCACCGCTTGGGCGGAACAGCTCTGGGTGCTGATTTTGGTGCGCATGGTCGGTGGAGCCTTGCAGGCCAACGCGGCGGTGGCCAACGCCTACGTGGCTGATATTTCCACCCCGGCTGAGCGCGCCAAGCGTTTCGGCATGCTGGGGGCCATGTTTGGGATCGGTTTCATCATCGGCCCGGTCGCCGGCGGCTTGCTGGGGGCTATTGATCTGCGCTTGCCCTTTGTGGTGGCCGGGGTGCTGGCTTTGCTGAACTTGGCCTACGGCTACTTCGTCTTGCCCGAATCGTTGCCCTTGGATCACCGCCGCCCCATCACGTTGGCCTCGGCCAATCCGGTGCTGTCGCTGCGCCGCTTGGGTCGTCTGGAAGGCGTGGGCTCCTTGGTGCTGGTGATGGCGCTCAGCAACTTGGCGCAGTTCGTCATGTACACCACGTGGGTGCTCTACACCACCTTCAAGTTTGGCTGGGGGCCGGTTGAGAACGGCTGGTCGATGTTTGCTGTCGGCATCGCGGCGGCCATCGTCCAAGGCTACTTGCTGGGTCGGCTGCTCAAGCGCTGGGAAGCCCGCAAGATGGCGGTGATCGGCCTGATCTCCAGCTCGCTCGGCTACTTGGCCTGGGGTTTGGCCCCGGCGGGCTGGGTGATGTACGCCGTGATTGCGCTTAACTTGCTGGGCTTTACGGTCACAGCGGCCATGCAAAGCATCGTCTCCAACGCGGCCAACGCCAAAGAACAGGGTCAGACCATGGGCGCGGTGGCTTCGCTCACCAGCTTGATGGCCGTGATCGGTCCGGTGTTGGGCGCGCCGCTGATGGGTGCGGTCTCGCATCTGCCCCGTGACGACTGGCGCGTGGGCGCACCGTTCTACTTTTGCGCGGCGTTGCAACTGGTCTCGATGATCGTTGCTACGCGCCATTTCCGCCGTCATCCTGCTGCTGCCCCCAAGGCGGCCTGAAGAATCTGCCATGCAACACGACAAGATCCTCATCCTCGACTTCGGCTCGCAAGTCACCCAGCTGATCGCCCGGCGCGTGCGCGAGGCGCACGTCTACTGCGAGATCCACCCGAACGACGTGTCTGACGACTTCATCAAGTCGTTCGCGCCCAAGGCCATCATCCTGAGCGGCAGCCACGCCTCGACCTACGAGGACCACCAGCTGCGCGCGCCGCAAGCGGTGTGGGACGCTGGCGTGCCGGTGCTGGGCATTTGCTACGGCATGCAGACCATGGCGGTGCAGCTCGGTGGCACGGTGAGCTGGAGCGATCAGCGTGAATTCGGCTACGCCGAAGTCCGTGCCCACGGCCACACCCAGCTGCTCGACGGCGTCCAAGACTTCAGCACGCCCGAAGGTCACGGCATGCTCAAAGTGTGGATGAGCCACGGCGACAAGGTCACCACCTTGCCGCCGGGCTTCAAGCTGATGGCCTCGACGCCGAGTTGCCCGATTGCCGGGATGGCGCATGAAGATAAGGGCTACTACGCGGTGCAGTTCCACCCCGAGGTGACGCACACCGTGCAGGGGGCCGCCATGCTGACGCGCTTTGTGCGCGACATCGCCGGCTGCCGTGGCGACTGGATCATGGGCGACTACATCGCTGAGGCCGTGGCCAAGATCCGCGAGCAAGTGGGCGACGAAGAAGTGATCCTCGGCCTGTCGGGCGGGGTCGATTCGAGCGTGGCTGCGGCGTTGATTCACCGCGCCATCGGCGACCAGCTGACCTGTGTCTTTGTCGATCACGGCCTGCTGCGCCTGAACGAAGGCGCGATGGTGATGGAGATGTTTGCCGGCCAATCCGAGAAAAGTTTGCACGCCAAGGTCGTGCATGTGCAAGCTGCCGAGCAGTTCATGGGCCATTTGAAGGGCGTCACCGACCCCGAACAAAAGCGCAAGATCATCGGCCGCGAGTTCGTCGAGGTCTTCAAGGCCGAAGCCGCCAAGCTCAAAGCTTCGGGTCAAGGCCACAAAGGGGCGACCTTCCTGGCCCAAGGCACGATCTACCCGGACGTGGTCGAGTCGGGCGGCACTGCCAGCAAGAAGGCCACCATCAAGAGCCACCACAACGTCGGTGGCTTGCCCGAAAAACTGGGCCTGAAGTTGTTGGAGCCCTTGCGCGAACTCTTCAAAGACGAAGTGCGCGAACTCGGCGTGGCGCTGGGCTTGCCGCACGAGATGGTCTATCGCCATCCCTTCCCCGGCCCGGGCTTGGGTGTGCGTATCTTGGGTGAAGTGCGGGCTGACTTTGCCAGCTTGCTGCAACGTGCCGATCACATCTTTATCGAAGAGCTGCGCGCCACCATCGACCCGGCCACGGGCAAGAGCTGGTACGACTTGACCAGCCAAGCGTTCACGGTGTTCCTGCCGGTCAAGAGCGTGGGCGTGATGGGCGACGGCCGGACCTACGACTACGTCGTGGCCCTGCGCGCCGTGCAGACCAGCGACTTCATGACCGCCGACTGGGCCGAGCTGCCGTACAGCCTGCTCAAGAAGGTCTCCAGCCGCATCATCAACGAGGTGCGCGGCATCAACCGCGTGACCTACGACGTGTCGAGCAAGCCGCCTGCCACCATTGAGTGGGAATAAGCCGCCCCCTATCCTCCTCACGGCCATCGCGATGAAACAAGCTTGGTGGCTGCGTGCATCGGCGTGGTGGCCCGGTGGCGGCGCGATGCTGTGGCGGCTGCTGGTGCCCACGGTGCTGCTCATCATCAGCGCTGGGGGCTTGCGCACATGGCAAGTCATGCAAGAGGAGCGCGAGCAGGCCTTGGTGGCCCAAAGTGATTTGCTGGATCGACTGGGGGCCATGCTGGCGCAGTCGATGGCAGTGCAGGTGGCCATGGCCAAGAGCGACACCTTGGCGCTCTTGGTCCAGCCCATCGTCCAAGTGCGCGGTATGGCTGCTGTGCGCTGGCAACTTCCGGGGGCCAACGGCGAGCCCGTTGAGCATGGTATGGACCATGTTGCCCCTGAACCTGCTGCCGCTGATGCCCTTGCCGCTGCTGTGGCCCCGGGGTGGTTTTCGGGGCTGATTCACCTTACCCCCTTGAGTCGCTCATGGCCCATCGTTTGGCAAGACCACGTCTACGGTGAGCTGGTGCTGTATACCGATCCAGCACCTTGGGTCGAGTTGGCGTGGCGGCGCGTCACTGCGCAAGCCCGCGCGGCAGCCGTCGTGATTCTTGTGCTCAGCGCTTTGTTGATCTTGCTGCTGCGAAGTTCCTTGCGCAGCTTGCGCCAGCTTGGACAAGCAGCCCAGACCCTTCAAGCCGGACAGACCGGCGCACGGGTTGAGGTGGTGGGGTGTCGGGAGGTGCGTCAAGCCAGCGAAGCCTTCAACACCATGGCTGAGCAGATCGAGCAGTTGCTGCATCGCTTGCGCCGTGCAAGGTCGGAGCTTTACCAAGAAAAAGAGCGGCTTGAGATCACCTTGGCGTCGATCGCCGAAGCGGTGATCGCCACCGACGCCAAGGCCCAAGTCTGCTTCATCAACCCGGTGGCTGAGGCGCTGCTGGGCCGCTCACGCGACGAGGTGCTGGGCCAGCCCTTGAGGCTGGTGATGCCGGTGGTGAGCCACAACACCCGCGCGGCGGTGACCGACCCGATGGCGCTGGCGCTCAAGACCGCCAAAGTGGTCGAGTTGGCCGAGCACAGCCGCTTGCTGGGCCACGGCCGTGTCGAGCGGGTCATTGAGGGCACAGTGGCACCCGTTCACGACGGGGCTGGCAAGGTGGTAGGTGGAGTGGTGGTGTTCCGCGATGTCACCGAGCGGGTCGCCTTGCAGCAGCGTATGGCCTGGCAAGTGGGCCATGACACCCTGACCGGCTTGCCCAACCGTTGGCTGATCAACGACCGACTGGAACAAGCCGTGGCGCAGGCGCGGCGCGATGGCAGCTTGCTGGCGGTGTGTTTTGTCGATCTGGACGGCTTCAAAGCCATCAACGACCAGCATGGTCACGATGTGGGCGATGAGGTGTTGGTCAGCATCGCCCACCGGCTCAAAGAAGCGGTGCGTGCCACCGACTCGGTGGGACGCCTCGGTGGAGACGAGTTCGTCTTGTTGCTCGGGGCCTTGGGCTCCATGGATGAGCTGGATCAGATCCTTTCTCGGCTGATCGCCTCCGTAGCCGAGCCCTGCCTGACGGAGCGCGCCGCGCACCGGCTCAGTGCCAGTGTCGGGGTGGTGGTTTTCCCGGAAGACAACTTTGACGCCGACACCTTGTTGCGGCATGCCGACCAAGCCATGTATCAGGCCAAGGCCTTGGGGGGCAATCAATATCGGCTCTTTGAAGGCCAAGACGATCAAGACACACCGTTGCGTCAGCAGCGCATCGAGCGCTTGGCCCAAGGCCTGCGCGACGGCGAGTTACGCCTGCTGTTTCAGCCCAAGGTGCATTTGGGCAGTGGGGTGATGACGGGGCTGGAAGCCATGCTGCGCTGGCAGCATCCGCAAGAAGGTCTGCTTTTGCCCTTGGAGTTTCTGCCCTTGGTGCGTCAGCACCCCTTGGACGAACAGATCAGCGATTGGGTGATTGAGCAAGTGCTTTGCCAGCAAGAACGTTGGCTGGCGCAGGGTTGGTCGTGGCCGATCAGTCTCAATATGTCGAGTGAAACCTTTGCGGCGTTGGCCACTTGGGAGCGCTTAGAGCGGGCTTTAGAGGCGCATCCCACGGTTTCGCCGGCCTTGCTAGAGATTGAGCTGCTGGAGTCCGGCGCTTTGGACGACTTGCACCGCTTGGGCACGCTCATGGCGCGCTATCAAGCCTTGGGGGTCAAGGTGGCGTTGGACGACTTTGGTTTGGCCAACTCATCGCTGTTGCACCTCAAGCGTTTGCCGGCCGACACCGTCAAGATCGACCCGAGTTTTGTCCATGGCATGGTGGACGACCCCGCCGATTTGGCCTTGGTCGAGGCGCTGATCACGATGGTGCGGCTCTTTGGTCGAGGCGTGGTGGCCGATGGCATCGAAACGCCTGAGCAAGGTTTATTGCTGATGCGATTGGGCTGTCGTTGTGGTCAGGGGCCGGTCATTGCGAGGCCGATGTCTGCGGAGGCCGTGCCCGCTTGGGTCGCGGCCTATCAAGGCGAGCCCAGTTGGCGCTTGTGGGCGGATGTGGCGTGGAACGTCAATGACTTTCCCCTGCTTATGGCGCAACAAGATCACATCCATTGGGTGCAGCAGATTGTCTCGGCCACACAGGGCATGTCGCTGCGCTTGTCGGCGCAAGAGGTCTGTAATCACCAGCGTTGCCGTTTTGGTCAGTGGTATTACGGCGAGGGCCAGCGCCACTACAGCGAGCTGGCTGCGTTCAACGCCATCGAATCGGTGCATGAAGAGGTTCACCGGGTCGGTTTAGAAGCGCTGCAACTCAATGCCGATGGTCAGACCGAAGCGGCCCAGCGCAAGGCCTTGGTGTTGTTGGGTTTGCGCGATGTGATCTTGGCGCACTTGGTGGAATTGCACCGGGCGGTGGCGACACCCATGGAGCCGACGGCCGTGACCACAGCGTCTGCCGCGCCCGAGGCTTGGCGCTCGACGGTCTTTGATGGAGGTTTGGATCTATGAGCTTGGATGAATCTTGGATGGCGCAAGCCTTGGACCAAGCGCTCAATGCCCGCTTGACGGGCGAGGTGCCAGTGGGTGCGGTGATCGTGCGTCACACCGAAGCTGGCCCGCAGATCATCGCCACCGGCTACAACCGGCCCATCACCACCCACGACCCGACCGCACACGCTGAAATCATCGCCCTGCGCCACGCCGCTGCGCTGATGGAGAACTACCGTCTGCCCGACTGCGAGCTCTACGTGACGCTGGAGCCTTGTGCCATGTGCGCCACCGCCATGCTGCACGCCCGCCTCAAGCGCGTGGTCTACGCGGCCCCCGACCCCAAAACCGGCGCAGCCGGCTCGGTGCTCAATCTCTTTGAGATCAAAGCGCTGAATCACCAAACCGAGATCGAAGGCGGCGTTCTGGCCGATGCGTCTGCCAAACTGCTGCGCGAATTCTTTGCCGAACGCCGCGCCCAGAAAAAACAAGAGCGCCTCGAACGCCAAGCCCAGGATGTGCCCGAGCCGGCTATCCAAGGCGTGGAGCTCACTTCCCCCAGCTGTCTCTCAGCGTTGTCGTGCGATTGAACACCGGCTGGGTGCCGGGTTGGTGGTCAAGGCGGTCGGTGACGAAGTAGCCGAGGCGTTCGAACTGGAAGGCGCTGCCGGCGGGGGCTTGGGCTAGGCTCGGTTCGACCCAGCCTTGCACCACGCGCTTGCTGTTCGGGTTCAGGCTGGCAAGGTGATCGGCACCGCCGGCCTCGGGCTGGGCTTGGGTGTAGAGGCGATCAAAAAGCCGAACCTCAGCGGCCACGCCGTCATCCGCGCCCACCCAAGTGATCACGCCCTTGACCTTGATGCTTTCTGCGCCCGGCGTGCCGCTGCGGGTGTCGGGCACGATGCGGGCCAAGACACGCACGATCTGGCCCGAGGCGTCTTTTTCGCAGCCGGTGCATTCGACGACGAAACCGTACTTCAGGCGCACCTTGTTGCCGGGGTAGAGGCGGTGGTAGCCCTTGCTTGGCGCTTCCATGAAGTCGTCACGCTCGATCCACAGACGCGGGCCGAGGGTGAACGCGCGCTGACCCATCTCGGGGTGCGCCGGGTGGCTCGGGGCGCTGCACGGTTCACGGTGCTCGGCGCTGTAGATTTCCGCCCAGTTGCCCAAGACCAGCTCGACCGGATCGAGCACCGCCATGCAACGCGCCGCCTTGGCGTCGAGGTCGTCGCGCAGCGCGATTTCTAGGCTGCTGTAGTCGATCCAGCTATCTGCTTTGGAGACACCGATACGCTCGCAAAAGAGCTGGATGCTCTCAGGCGTGTAGCCGCGCCGCCGCAGACCGACCAAGGTGGGCAGGCGTGGATCGTCCCAGCCCTGCACGTGGCCGTCATCGACCAGCGCTTTGAGCTTGCGCTTGCTGGTGACGACGTAGCTCAGGTTGAGTCGGGCGAATTCGTATTGCCGGGGCAGGGGGGTGGTCAGCAGGGCGGGCAGCTCGGTGCCCTCAGGCGTGGTGATCGGCGGGGTGATTGATTCGCTCAGCCGTGTCAGCAGCCAGTCGTAGAAAGGGCGCTGGTCTTCGAATTCGAGGGTGCAGATCGAGTGGGTGATGCCTTCGAGCGCGTCTTCGATGGGGTGCGCAAAGGTGTACATCGGGTAGATGCACCAGCGGTTGCCCGTGTTGTGGTGATGGGCGCGGCGGATGCGGTAGATCGCGGGGTCGCGCAGGTTGATGTTGGGCGCGGCCATGTCGATGCGGGCGCGCAGCACCATGGCACCATCTTCAAACGCGCCGTCGCGCATGGCCCGAAAACGCGCCAAGTTCTCGGCCCGGCTGCGGTTGCGATACGGGCTGTCGGTGCCGGCTTCGGTCAGCGTGCCGCGACCGGCGCGAATCTGCTCGGGCGTTTGTTCATCGACATAAGCGTGGCCGCCCTGAATCAGGAACTCGGCCGCCGCATACATGGTGTCGAAGTAGTTGCTGGCGAAGTAGAGGTGGTCTTGGCTTTGGCCACCCAACTCGCTGTGCCAGCCAAAACCGAGCCAGCTCACGGCGTCCAAGATCGAATCGACGAACTCTTGGCTTTCTTTTTCTGGGTTGGTGTCGTCAAAACGCATGTGGCAGACGCCACCGTAGTCACGCGCCAAGCCGAAATTCAGGCAAATGCTCTTGGCGTGGCCGATGTGCAAGTAGCCGTTCGGCTCGGGCGGAAAACGCGTGCGGATGCGGGCCGGGTCGAGCGGGCCTGCGGCGTGATGGCGGGCATCACCGGGGCTGCCGGCATGGTGTTTGGTGGCGTAGAGGCCCTGTTGCAGATCGCGCTCGATGATGCTGCGCAAGAAATTGCTGGGGAGAGGAATCGTCGGGGGGGTGCGGTGGTCGCTCATCGGCGTGGGCTGGGCAAAGATGCCTGATCTAAGGGTTGGGCCGATTGTAATGACCGGGCCTTTTAAGGTGCGCTTTGCTTTTGGGCCTTCTCGGCTTGGGAACTCGTCGCACAATATCTTTCATGAAGACATCCATCATCAGGCTTGTATCCCGCAGCGGCTTGCTGCTCGGTGTGTTGGGGATCTTGGGCGGTTGTGTCCTTGGGCCGCATCAGGGCTATCGGCATGCGGTGTATCCGCAGTACGTCGAGCCGGTGCCCGAGCCGACGGTACCTGTGGTGTCGGCCTCGGCCACCATGTACTTCTACCCCGAGCGCAATCAGAGCGAGGCCACGCAGGACCGGGATCGTTACGAGTGCTACCGCTGGGCGGTCAAGCAAACGGGGGTGGATCCGGGTATGACGGCAACGCGTCAAGAACCCCCACCGCCGGTGGGCGCGGTACGCCGTGATGGTGGTGCGGTGGTGGCTGGTGCAGTCACCGGAGCGGCGGTGGGCAGCATCATGTCGGGCTCGCGTCGCGGGGGTGAGGGCATGGTGCTTGGGGCGATCTTTGGGGCGGTCATGGGTGCTGCGGCCGAAGACGGTCGGGCGCGCAGTGTCGAACGTGTTCAGGATGCCCGTCGTCGTGATTGGGAGGCCCGCCAAGCCCCCACCGATGGCTTTCGGCGCGCCATGTCCGCGTGCATGAGTGGTCGGGGTTATGCCGTGCGCTGAGCCGAGAGCCGCGCCGAATTACAGGAGACGATCATGAAGATGCATCAAAACAACTCGCCAAGACGCTTCAAGGCCATCGCTTTGGCGGCCCTGTTCGGACTGAGTTGCCTTGCGAGCGGCGTCGTGTGGGCTGAACGCGGCGGTCATCAAGGGCATGGTGGTGGTGGTGGCTCACGGGTGGGTGACCAACGTTGGTGGGACGGCGCGCATGGGCACGGCCGCTATTACCCTGTACCGGGCTACCGTGTGCCGGTGCTGCACCAGCCGAACACGGTGTTCTATGGCGGCATGCGCTACTCCTTTTTTGACGGCGTTTGGTATTCGAACCACAGCAACGGCTACTGGGTGGTACGTCCGCCCTACGGCGTGGTGATCAACGATCTGCCCACATTTGCCACCTTGGTGACGGTGGGCGCTTTGAGCTACTACTACGTCAATGGCACCTACTACCGGCCCATGATGGTGGAGGGCGTGCGCTCTTATGAGGTGGTGGCCCCCCCCGTGGCGGGTGGCGAGGGCGGCAGCTCAGGGGCTGCGATGGCCCCACCGCAGCTCTTTGTCTATCCCCGTCAGGCCCAGAGTGGTGATCAACAGGCCACGGATGAATACGAGTGCCATCACTGGGCCGCAGATCGCAGTGGCTATGACCCCACGGTGCGCGCCACTGGCGGCTCCAGCACCACCAGCGGCCGAGCCGACTACCAGCGGGCTCAGGCGGCTTGCTTAGAGGGCCGGGGTTACACCGTGCGTTGAGGCCTCAATGGCTGCCGCACTTGTTGTGCCGCCGTGCAGGGGATGCTGATGCGCTCGCGTCGGCCGCCGTCGATGCGCGCAGCGGTGAGCGCCCCCCCCCAGACGCAACCGCTGTCGAGCGCCATCAGATCGGGTCGATCCAGGGGTCCCAGCGTGGACCAGTGACCGAAGGCGATCGGTTGACCCGCAGTTTTTCGACCAAGGACCTCAAACCAAGGCATCAAGCCGGGAGGGGCGGTGTCGCTGCCCTCCTTGAGCTCGAAATCCATCACGCCTTGCGCGCTCATGAAGCGCACCCGGGTCAGGGCATTGATGATCACCCGCGCCCGCTCGGGGCCTTGCAGTTCGTTGTGCCACTGCGCAGGCTGGTTGCCGTACATCGTGCGTAGGAAACCGACCACATCTGGTCCACGCAAGGCTTGGGAGACCTCTTCGGCCAAGGCCAAGGTTTGTGCGGCGTCCCACTGCGGCAGCACGCCTGCATGCACCATCAACCAGCCGTGATCTTGCAAGGCCAAGGGGCGATGGCGCAGCCAGTCGAGCAGCGGCTCACGCAGCGGCGAAGCGAGCACCTCGTGCAAGGTGTCTCCCCGGCTGGCGGGGCGGATGCCGTAGGCCACGGCCAGCAGATGCAGATCGTGGTTGCCCAGCACGCAGCGGGCTGATGCACCCCAAGCCATCAGGCGCTCCAAAACGGCCAGAGATCTTGGCCCTCGATTGACCAAATCACCTAGCACGATGAGCTGATCGCGCGAGGGGGAAAAGTCCAGCCGCAGCAGCAATTGTTCGAGGGCATCACAGCAGCCCTGCACGTCACCAACGAGATAAATCATGCCGGGATTCTGCTACGCTCGGCCGACTCTTGATGCTCTGACCATGGACGTTGCGCTACTGATTTTTTTGGTTTTTCTCAATGGCCTCTTCGCCATGTCCGAAATGGCCCTCACGGCCAGCCGCAAAACCCGGCTACAAATCATGGCTGAGGCGGGAGACTCTGGGGCGGCTGTGGCCATTACCTTGCATGAGGCCCCGACCCAATTCCTCTCCACGGTGCAAATCGGCATCACCTCGATTGGCGTGCTTAACGGCATCGTGGGCGATGCCGCTTTTTCTGCGCCCTTGGCCACGTGGCTCACCCATGAGTTTGGCGCGCCAGTACGGATGGCTGAGTTGGGTGCCACCGGCTTGGTGGTGATGATCATCACCTTGGTGACCATCATTTTTGGCGAGCTGGTGCCCAAGCGGGTCGGCCAAATGCACCCTGAAAAAGTCGCCAGCATTTTGGCTCCGCCCATGCGTTGGTTGTCGGTACTGGCCCGGCCTTTGGTGCGTTTGCTGGCCAGCACCACCCAAGGGGTGTTGAGCTTGCTGGGGCTGCGCGATCACGGTATTCGTGGTGTGACCGAAGAAGAGATCGCTGCCAGCCTCGAAGAAGGCTTGGATGCGGGCGTCATCGAAGCACACGAACACCAAATGGTGCGCAACGTCTTTCGGCTCGATGCACGCCAGATCGGTTCGATGATGATTCCACGCGCCGACATCGCTTGGCTCGACAGCACCGCCCCGGTCGAGAACGTGCTGGCCATCGTGGCCGAGCATCGCCATTCGCGTTATCCCGTTGGCCACAATGGTTTGGATGATGTGCTGGGTGTCGTGACTGCCCAACAAATGTTGGGTCAATACGCACGCAGTGGCACGCTTTCATTGACAGAGGCCATGCAACCTGCGGTTTTTGTGCCAGAAACGCTCACCGGCATGGAACTGTTGGAGCACTTTCGGGGCTCGGCGGTGCAGATGGTGTTCGTGGTGGACGAATACGGCGTGGTGCAGGGCGTGATCACCTTGCGTGATGTGCTCGAAGCGATCACGGGCGAGTTCACCCCGTCTGCGGCCGAAGAGGCTTGGGCGGTGCAACGGCATGACGGAACATGGCTGATTGACGGCCTGATTCCGATGCCAGAGTTGAAAGACCGGCTGGCGCTGCGGCAGCTGCCTGACGAGGACCGAGGGCGCTACAACACCCTGGCCGGGATGATCATGCTGCTGTTGGGTCGTCTGCCGCAGACGACTGACGCAGTGGAGTGGGAGAGCTGGCGTTTCGAGGTGGTTGACCTCGATGGCAAGCGTGTTGACAAAGTTCTGGTCAGTCGCATGACTGATCCAGAATCCAATGTGCAATCAAAACTGTGAATCCTGAGATGAATGCTTCTACAGATACCGTGAACAACGCAAACAACGTTCAAGCCCCTGGGCAGCAGCAGCCTGCTGCGGTCAAGAAGCCCTTGTCGGCGCTTTACAAGGATCTGGTCTTGCTGGATCGGCGCTTTCACACGGGTAAACGTGTCAAGCAAGTCAGCGACTGGAGCATGGCCCGTGGCATGAACGCGGTGTTTGCTTCGGTGGTTGAGTTCTATGACATCGCGCGTGAATATCCGATCGCTTTCATCGTGGTCGGCAAAACCGATCAAGGCCGGGCCTTGGTCTCACCTGTGGCACTGCTGGGTTTGCGTGATCTGGAAAATGCCTACGTGGGCCCGCAAGGCCAATGGAATGCGCGCTACATCCCGGCTTTCCTGCGTCGTTATCCCTTTGCTTTTGTCGAAACCGAAGACAAGCAGCTGGGTGTGGGCATCGACGCCGCTTGGTCCGGTCTGAATGACACCGAAGGTGAGTTGCTGATCGACGAGAAGGGCGAGTCCACGCCGTTCCTCCAGCAAGTCTTGACCTTCTTGGACCGCTTCGAACAAGACGTGCATCGCACGCGCATTCTGTGCGACAAGTTGGTCGAGCTGAACTTGCTGCGCGCTGGCGAAATCGGGGGTCAGTTGGCCAACGGTGAAGCCGTCAAAGCGACCGGCTTGTTCCTGATCGACGAGCAAAAGCTGCGCGATTTGCCCGACGCCACCGTGCTTGAGCTGCACCGCAACGGCATGCTGGGCCTGATCAACGCCCATCTGTTGTCGGTCGGCCAAGTGTCGCAACTGGCCCAACGCATGCCGCTGATCCCCCCGAAGGCTCCGGTGCAGGCCCCTCAGGCCTGAGGGGCGATCAAACGAATCTTTAGTCCTGTGCTGAGATCAAGATGCAGCGAACCGACCTCGGTGGCCGCACTCTTGATCTCGGCCAGGGCCGCAAAGTGGCCCCGTTCCTGCGGATGGGCCGCTACGCACACGATTTGACCCGCAGGTTGATCGGGGTCTTCGCTGCTGAACAAGGGTTGTCCAACCTTCAGCGTTGTGTCGGCCTCGATCACATAGGCGCGGCGTTTGACCTTGCCGAGGTAATGCGTGCGGGCGACGATTTCTTGGCCTGGGTAGCAGCCTTTCTTGAAGTCCACGCCACCGACTTGGTCGTAGTTGAGCATCTGCGGCACGAACAGCCCCGAGGTGGCGGCCGTGACTGGGGCCACACCGCTGTGGACTTCGAGCCAAGCCCACAAGGCGGGATCCAGGGTTTGCGCCTCCGGGGTATCTGGGGTATGGGGGGTGCGCGTCAGCCACAACCCCCGGGCCTGACCCAAGGCATCGGGCAGTCGAACGGCGACGCCATCGTCTTGCCCTTGGCTGGCCCAAGTCGTCGCCAAGCCCTGCGGCGGGGCAGCTTCCGTTGGGCTGACCCAGCCCAACACGTGGATATCCGTGGCGTGTTGCAGCGTGACTTTCGAGCGCAGCACAAACATCGACAGGCGTTTTTGCACGCTGGCCAGCACATCAGCGGGGCAAGCCAGCCAGATGTCGTCCGGATGGGCCAGCACACCGATGAAGCTGGCCAACATGCGTCCCTGTGGGGTGCAATACGCCCCCAAACGTGCTTGGGTGGCCGAGAGGCGTTTGAAGTCGGTGCTGAGTTGGCTGTGCAAAAAGGTGGCGGCATCGCTGCCTTGGACGCGCAGGACCGCCCAATCGGGCAAAGAACACAGGGCCGCAGAGGAGGGAATCGACATGGTGTGGAGCGTGGAGGTGAACACTGAATGGAGAAGATTGCCATGAAACGAAGTGGGCAACGCGGTCGGCGCAAGGTGCTGCGGTTTTTGGGTGGGTTGGCTTTGCTCCTGACGGTTGGGTTGGCGGTGTTGATGATCGGTGTGGGGCTGTGGCTGCATCAACCCTTGGCCTTGAAGAAGACCCCGGTCGAATTGGACATTGAACTTGGGCAATCGCCCCATGAGGTGGCCAAGGCCTGGGTCGATGCGGGTGTGCAGGTGTCGCCGTGGCTGTTGTACCAGTGGTTTCGTTGGTCAGGTGAATCGCGCAAGATCCGCGCGGGCAGCTACGAGCTGAGTGAGCCGGTGACGCCCAAGCAGTTGCTGAATCGACTGGTGGCCGGTGAGCAGAGTTTCGAGCGGGTGCGCTTGATCGAGGGCTGGACGTTCCGGCAGATGCGTGCCGCCTTGGCGCAGGCACCGGGCTTGCGTCAAGACACAGCGGGCCTGAGCCCGGACAAGCTCATGGCCGCCATTGGAGCCTCAGGCATTCCGCCTGAAGGCCGCTTCTTTCCCGATACCTACGCCTATACCAAAGGCAGCAGCGATCTGAAGATCTACGACCGCGCCTATCGGGCCATGAGTCGTCAGCTTGAGCGCGCTTGGGCCTTGCGCACCGATCAGACCTCCGCCTTGTTGGTGCATCCGGATGACGTGCTCAAGCTCGCTTCCATCGTTGAAAAAGAAACCGCCCGGGCCGAGGACCGCGCGCTGATCGCTGGGGTTTTTGTCAATCGGCTGCGCAAAGGCATGCCGCTGCAAACCGACCCGACCGTGATCTATGGCTTGGGGGAGCGCTTCGACGGCAACCTGCGCCGCAGTGACTTGAAGCGCGACGGCCCCTTCAACACCTACACCCGCACGGGCCTGCCGCCCACCCCGATTGCCTTGCCGGGCCGGGATGCTTTGCATGCGGCTGTGCAGCCAGCGGCGACCCCAGCGATTTACTTTGTGGCGCGGGGCGATGGCACCAGTCAGTTCAGCGAGACCTTGGACGAACACAATCGCGCCGTGAATCGGTTTCAACGCAACAGGAGCAGTGGTCCATGACACGATCCGGAGTCAAGGCGGCATCAGGCCCGCAAGGGTGTTTGGTGACGGTTGAAGGCATTGATGGTGCCGGCAAAAGCAGCCACATCGAAGCGATCGCCCAGCGTTGGCGCGATCAAGGCCTGGACGTGGTTTGTACCCGCGAGCCCGGCGGCACACCGCTGGCTGAGACCTTGCGCGCAGCCGTCTTGCACCAACCCATGGACGCCCTGACTGAAGCTTTGCTGGTCTTTGCCGCGCGGCGCGACCATCTCGTGCAAGTCATTGAGCCGGCCTTGGCACGCGCTGCGGTGGTGCTGTGTGATCGTTTCACCGATGCCACCTTTGCCTATCAAGGCGCAGGTCGCGGCTTTGATACTGCGGTGCTGACGCAGTTGGCGGCTTGGGTGCAGCAGGGCCGCGAGCCGGATCTGACGTTGTGGTTCGACCTGCCGCCCGAAATCGCCGCCGCACGCCGCGCAGCAGCGCGCACACCGGATCGTTTTGAGAGCGAAGCGCTCGATTTCTTCACCCGGGTGGCCGGGGGCTATCGGGCTCGCTTTGCTGCCACGCCGCAGCGGGTGTTGCGCCTCGATGCCACCGTGAGCTTGGATGACGTGCGGGCACAGATCATCACGTCGCTGGAGCAGCGCGGATGGTAGCCCTCACTGACTTGGAACCCTGCCGGCCGCTGCCGTGGTTGGCCTCTTCGTTACAGCAAGCCCTGAACAGCGCTCACCACAGCCATGCCTTGTTGATCCATGGCCCTTCGGGGGCGGGCTCCTTCGGTTTTGCCCTTGCCTTGGCGGCCGCTTGGTTGTGTGAGCACCCTGGGCCGGATCAGACCGCTTGCGGTCATTGCGCGAGCTGCCGTTTGCTGGCGGCGCGCACCCATCCTGATCTGCACCTGATCGTGCCCGAGACCCTGCGCGCCGAAGCCGGCCTGTCGGTCGAGGCCCACGAGGGCGATGACGCCCGCAAACGCAAACCCAGCCGGGAGATCCGGGTCGAACAAATTCGGGCGGCCCTCGACTTTTGTACGTTAACGGCCAGCCGAGGCTCGACCAAGGTCGTGCTGATTCATCCCGCTGAACAGATCAACGCCATCGGGGCCAACGCGTTGCTCAAGACACTCGAAGAGCCGCCCCAAGGCGTGCGTTTCGTGCTCTCCTGCGGGGCCTCAACCGAGGCCTTGCTGCCGACTTTGCGCAGCCGCTGCCAATCGCATCGTTTGCCACTGCCCGCTAGAGAGACTGCGTTGAGTTGGCTCAAAGACCAAGGCGTGCAAGAAGGCGAAGTGGTGCTGGACGCCAGCGGCGGCGAGCCCTTGCGGGCGCTGGCCTTGGTGCGCTCCGGGCTCGACGGGGCTGCTTGGCGGGCCTTGCCAGACCGCATCGCCCGGGGCGACGCCAGCGCCTTGGCCGAGTGGCCCTTGCCGGTCTTGCTCGACGCCTTGCAGAAGTACTGTCACGACCAGATGCTGTACTCGATTGGCTGTGCGCCGCGCTACTTCAGCACCTGTGGGCTCAACAAGGGTGCGGCCCCGGTGCGGTCGGCCTTGATGGCCTTGACGCGCTGGGCCATCGAGTTGCGCGAGTTGGCTCAGGACGTGGATCACCCTTGGCACGCTGCGCTCAGTTGTGAGGCGTTGGTGTCGCATGCACAAGGTGTTTTGCGTGAGGCTGGGGGCTCGATACACTCACGCCCATGAGTGAACTCACCACCCCACGCCCCAATCTCACCGCTGCCGTCGCCCCTCCGGCGCGCTCCGGATTGATCCAACTGAACTTCAAGGAAAAAGGCGCGCTTTACGCCGCCTACATCGCCTTCTTTGAAGACGGCGGCATCTTTTTCTCAACCAACCGCGACTACAAGTTGGGCGAGGATGTCTACCTGCTCATGACGCTGCCGGATGATCCGCAGCGCTACACAGTGCATTGCCGTGTGGCTTGGTTGACGCCGCCCAATGCGCCGGGTGGCCGCACACCGGGGGTGGGCGTGCGTTTTTCCAACGATGAAAAGGCCCGCATCCTGCGCATCCGCATCGAGGAGCTGCTGGGCACCGCCATTCAGTCCGGCAAGCCGACCCAGACCATTTAAGCCTCTAAGCCTTTAAGCCGCGACCGCCCCCATGTACGTTGATTCGCATTGCCACCTGAATTTTCCTGAACTGCTGGCGCAGTGGCCCCAGATCCGCACGCAGATGCAAGCGGCCGATGTGCAGCGCGCCATCTGCATCGGCACCTCGCTCGAAGCCTTTGACGCGCTGCATGCCTTGGTGGTGAGCGAGCCCGGCTTGCTCTGGGCCACGGTGGGTGTTCATCCCGACAACGACGATGCGCGTGAGCCGAGTTTTGATGAGCTGGTGGAGCGCGCAGGCCGTGAGCGGGTGGTGGCTATCGGTGAAACCGGCCTTGATTACTACCGCTTGAACGGTCGCAGCGTGGCCGACATGGCCTGGCAGCGCGAGCGCTTTCGCACCCACATCAGGGCAGCGCGCGCGGTGCATAAGCCTTTGGTGGTGCATACGCGCCAATCGGCCCCAGACACCTTGCAAATTTTGCGAGACGAGCAAGCCAGCGAGGTGGGCGGGGTGATGCACTGCTTTACCGAGACGCTGGACGTGGCCCTTGCCGCGCTGGACCTGGGTTTTTACATCTCGTTTTCCGGCATCTTGACCTTCCGCAATGCCGCTGACTTGCGCGAAGTCGCCAAGGCCGTGCCGCTGGAGCGCTGCTTGATCGAAACCGACAGCCCCTATCTGGCACCTGCACCGCACCGGGGCAAGCTCAACACGCCAGCGCTGGTGCCTTTGGTGGCAGCTGAGCTGGCGCGCATCAAAGGGTTGTCGGTGGAGGAAGTCGCTGAAGCGACGGCCCTCAACGCCGCTCGGCTGTTTGGTCTCGACGCCGTTTAAGGTGGCCGATCACGCCCAACCCCAGCCCCAGCAGGGCCAAGGTCCCCATATCCAGGGCCATACCACTTGATGAGGATGGGGCGGGGGTGGGCGTTGTTGAGGGTGGGGTCGTGGTGCCACCCCCAGTGGTGCCGCCTGTGCCCCCACCTGACACGCTCGCCACGTTGCTGACGGTGATCGTTTCTTGGGTCTGGGCCAAGGGGATGCTGCATGCGCTATCGGCACAGGTTTTCAGCGTCAACACAAAGCTGCCGGGTGCCCACAAGTGAATCGTGGCGTTGGCGGTGTTGGTGGGCGATTGCAAACTTGCTGCCGGGTTGAGATTCATCGTCCACTGATAGCCCCCGACGGCCACGTTGCTGGCGATACCGCTGGCGCTGGCGCGGAAGGCTGAGCCCCGCACTTGGATCTGGCTGTTGTAGTTCAGCGTGGCCGGGATGTTGTCGATCTGCGCAAACACCAACCCGCTTTGCAAAGCCCCCAAGGCTTGGCCGACATCCAGCATCCCTGCGCCACAGGTGTCGCTGGTGCAATGGCAACTGGGTTGTGCCGCAGGGGTGATGGCCCCCGGCGCTGGCGGCACGACACAGATGCCCACGGCGGGTGTGGTCGCTGTCGCTGGGAAGGTGCGGCTGGTGCCTTGCAAGATGCGCTTGACCTGATCCGGGGTGAGCGCTGGGTTGACCGCTAGCAGCAGCGCGGCCGCCCCCGCCACCATCGGCGCAGAAAAGCTGGTGCCTTCGCTGACGTTCTTGATCAACGTGCCGTCGCTGGTGAAGTACGAGGCCCATTGGACCGCCGTGGGGTTCGCGGCATACGCCGCTGGGGTGGTGGCCCCAGGGTTGGTGGCGCTCAGGAGTGGATAGCCGCAAGGGGCGGTGTTGCCAGGGCAGTCGCCCATCGGGGTGGAGAGCGTGACTTGTTGGCCCAAACTGGACCAGTCACCTTTGGTGCCACTGTGGTCCAGCCCACCCACGGCGATCACGCCGGGGCAGTTAGCCGGCGAATTGACCGCCATGCCATCGTTGCCCGCCGAGGCCACGACCACCACGCCCCGAGGCAAGGCCCGCACTTCGGCAATGGCTTGGCTATAGGCACTACCGCACAGCCCCGGGCCGCCGAGACTCAGGTTGATGATCTGTGCGGGCGTGGGGTTGATGGGCAAAGCGGTGGCGGTCACGGGGTCGGTGACCGCCAAGCCCGCTGCCCAACGCATCGCCGCGATGATGTCCGAGTCCCAGCCGCCGCATTTGCCCAGCACGCGCATGGGCAAGATGCGCACGTTTTGGCCGACGCTGGCCATGCCTGAGGCGTTGTTGGTGGCCGCGCCGATCAGGCTGGCCACTTGGGTGCCGTGCCACGTGCTGTTGGCCACATAGGTGGCATCCATGCCCCAGCAGGGTTGGCTGTTGTTTTGGTTATGCGCGTTGATGTCGGCCAAGGTCAGCCAGTCGCCGGCGTCGGTGGGGTCGGCATCCCAGCCCGTGCCGTCGCCAGCGATGAAAGTGTCGGAGATGAAATCGCGCCCTTGGACCAGCTTGTTCAGAAAATCAGGGTGGTTACTGACGATGCCGGAGTCGAGCACGGCCACCACCACGTTGGCGCTGCCGGTGCTCAAAGTCCAAGCCGCTTCGGCATTGATGGCGGCCAAGGCCGGAGCCACCGGAGCGCGCAAATACCACTGGCCTTTGGCCGGGACACCGGCCAGCGTTTGGCCGTTGGCGTAGAAGCTGTCGTTGGGCACGGCATGGGCGTGGCGGCGCTGATCGGGCTCGGCGTATTCGACTTGCGGATCAGCGGCCAATTCACGCGCCAACGTTGAGCTGTCTACGCCTTGGGCATGGATCACTTGCGTCTGGGGCGCGATGGTGGCCCCGTCGATCAGGCCTCGACCGATACGCTGACCCAACGCGCTCGCACGGCCTGCCACCGGGCTGGGCTGGGCGGTAGCTGGGTTCGGGCTGCTGCGGTATTTGACGATTACCCGAGCACTGAGTCCACCGAGGTGAGACGTGTTGCTCGTCTGACTTTGGGCCTGAAGCGGCAGGACCGGACTTAGCGCAACGGTGCTGGTGGCGACGAGCAAGCGGATCCAACGGGCGGACGGGTTCATCATGGTGCGGCACAGGGGGTACTGAGCAAGGACGGCGAAGTGTATGACGCATTCCACAAATACCCCTGATTTGAGTGGTTCAAATGTGTATCAAAGGCCAGGTTGGCATGGTTCTTGATTTTCAAGACATCATCGGCGTCGATCTGAAGGGCAAAACGCTGCCAGTGCAGTAAGACGTCCGCATGCCGCCAGGTGTCCTCAATGGCCCAGCGCCACAGCAGCGGTTGTTCCGGGCGAGCGGCATGCAAAAGACGCTGCACAAAAAGATCCAAAAAACGGCGCAAGGCGCGGTAGGGCTGAGGCCGATCCATCAAGACCTCGATTTGCTGGCGTCGCCGGCTCCAGCCTGGGCTGAGCCATTGCACGCTCAGCAGCGCTTGTAGATCTTGGACCGGATTGATGCTCTGCAACTGGTGGGGCGGTAGCACCAACAGGGGCAGGCCGGCAGCTTGAGCGTGTTGCAAGGGGGTGACCAGCGACAGCACCACGCCAAGACGGGCCCACTGCGCACCATGCAAACCATGAACCAAGATCTTGGCCCGTTGGGGATCTTTGGCTTTTTTAATGTCTTGGACGATGGTCAAGGCGTGTCGGAGGCGTTGCTTGGTGGGGGTTGGAAGAGCGGCCAAGGCGTCGGCAGCATTGCGGCCCAGCACCATCACGTTGCTGCCTGACCAAGGTAGTTCGGGGTTGACGCGCACGATCTGAGCGTCGTGGGCGGTTGTTTCTTGCGGCTGGGTGTCGAGCCCCCGGAGGGCGCAGCGGGTGATCGGGCAGTAGCCTGAGCCTTCCGGGTGGAGTCGGGGGGTGATCTGCGCCAATCTATCTGGGGTCAAGGTGGAGAGATCGACGCTTTCACCGCGCAGCCAAGCCGCGAGGCGCAGGCGCAACCAGTGATGCACGGCGGGCGAAACCCGCAGGGTGCGTTGGTGATGCTGCTGATGCACCGGCAGCCCACGGGCCCAACCCTCGCAGACCGGGTGCCCCGGCACTCGATGGCAGGCGGGGGGTGCTAGGCCGTAGCGGGCGTAGTCCCGGCCCAGCTCAAAACCGAGCTCGGGGGTGCTGAACATGGGGTGATCTGACATGGCGAGGCCTCTTCTGCATTTCTTGGAATGCCGTCAACCTACCCCCTAGATCGGGGAGCGCTGTGCGTATCTGTCGCGCGCCATCGACCCAACGCTCCAAATGTGTGGTCGTTCACAGGGTGTGACATCCAAGGCCGAACCAAGTGATGCACCGATCCCACAGGAGCAGCGGATGCAGCGCAGGTACGATGCCGCCGCATGACGACGATCCCCTCTATCCAGCCCAGCATCCAGCCCGGCTGGATCGCCTTGCATGGCAACCGGCTGGAGTGGCTGCGCGATGCGGTGCTGGCTTGGCTGGCCGCGCATCCTTTGGCTCCGCTGGAAGAAGAAGTTTTTCTGGTGCAAAGCAACGGCATGGCCGAGTGGCTCAAGCGCGGCTTGGCGGAACACACGGGGGTGTGCGCGGCCACGCGGGTCGAGTTGCCGGCGCGCTTTCTGTGGCGCAGCTATCGGGCGGTACTGGGCGCGGTGCCGACGCGCTCGCCGCTCGACAAAGGGCCGATGACGTGGCGCTTGATGCGCTGCTTGGGTACCGAGATGCTGGAAGAACCCGCTTTTGAAGCCCTGCGGGCTTTTTTGCGGGTAGCCGATGTCGATCAAGGTTTGCGCCGTTTTCAGTTGGCCGAGCGGCTGGCGGATCTCTACGACCAGTACCAGATCTATCGGCCCGATTGGCTCCATGCGTGGTTGGCGGGGAACGGTGAGATCGTCTTGGACGGCGGCTTGCCTTGTCCGCCCGATCAGCGCTGGCAAGTGCTGCTGTGGCAGCGCTTGGTGGCGGAGCTTGATCCCGAAGGCCCCAACGGTCGCCAAGCCTTGCGGCCCGAGGTGCATGCGCGTTTTTTGCAGCATTCGCAGCTCCAGCCTCTTTCGCATCTACCGCAGCTTCCCCGGCGCGTGGTCTTGTTTGGCGTTTCGCACTTGCCTTTGCAGGTGATCGAGGCCTTGGCGGCCTTGGCCGGTTCGGTGCAAGTGGTGTTGGCGCTGCCCAATCCTTGCCAATACCACTGGGCCGACATCATCGAAGGGCGCGAATTGCTGGCCCATGTGCGCCGGCAGCAGCGCCAGCGCCCCGGTTTTGATCCGGCGGCCCTGTCGCTTGAAGCGGCGCACGCTCAGTCGCATCCGCTGTTGGCGGCGTGGGGCCGCCAAGGGCGCGATTTCATCCGCTTGCTCGATGCGTTCGAAGAACGCCACGGTGCGTTGCCCCGGGTCGATTTGTTTGACGCTGATCTGCCCACCCGGTTGCTCGGTCAAGTGCAAGCCGCCATTCGAGACTTGCTGCCGTTGGCCGAACACGCTGAGCGGATGGCGATGGCGATGGTTGAGACCGATGTCGAGGTCGATGACGACTCCATCGTTTGCCACATCTGCCACAGCCCGCAGCGCGAAGTCGAGGTGTTGCACGACGCCTTGCTGCGCTTGTTCAAGGCGGCGGAGGGTGATCCCACAGGCCTGCGGCCGCGTGATGTGGTGGTGATGGTGCCGGACATTGCGCCGTATGTGCCGGTGATCCGGGCGGTGTTTGGCCAGTACCGCTCGGCCTCGCGCCCTGATCCACGCTTCATCCCGTTTGAAATCGCTGACTTGGGCGCGCACGGCGAGCCGCCGATGTTGCTGGCGCTGACGTGGTTGCTGCGTCAGCCGCAACGTCACAGCGTGAGCGAGATCGAGGATTTGCTCGACGTCGCCCCCTTGGCGGCGCGCTTTGGCCTCCGTGCTGAGGAACGGCCTTTGCTTGGGCGCTGGTTGCGTCAGGCGGGGGTGCGCTGGGGGTTGTCGGCCCCGCAGCGCGAGCAACTGGGTCTGGACGCGTGTGGGGCCATCAACACGTGGCTTTTTGGTTTGCAGCGCATGTTGCTGGGTTATGCCAGTGGGGCCAGTCCGGCCTTTGCCGGTATCGAGCCTTATGCCGACGTGGCGGGGCTGGACGCGGCCTTGGCAGGCGCCTTGGCCGAGCTGATCCAAGCCTTGATCGACTGGAGCACTTTGGCCGCCCAACCCGCCGCACCCCGTGTCTGGGCCGAGCGCGCCCGCGCCTTGGTGCGCGCCTTCTTTGCTCCCCAAGACGAAGCTGAACGCTTGCTGGTGGTGGCCCTTGATGAAAGTCTGGAGCGCTGGCTGCAAGCCTGCGAGGAAGCGGGTTTCACCGAACCCATCTCGGTGGCGGTGCTGCGCTCCGCGTGGCTGGGCGGGCTGCATCCACCCGACTTGGGCCAGCGCTTTATCGGCGGTGGGGTGACTTTTTGCACCTTGATGCCGATGCGCGCCATCCCTTTTGAGATGGTCTGTCTGTTGGGCATGAACGAGGGCGATTACCCGCGACGCGCTCCAGCGAGTGATTTCGATCTGATGGCCTTGGCCGGGCAGCGCCGCGCCGGCGACCGGGCGCGGCGCGACGACGACCGCACCTTGATGCTCGAAGCGCTTTTGGCGGCCCGGCGCACCTTTTACCTGAGCTGGGTGGGGCGCAGCCCGCGCGATCAAAGCGCGCAGCCGCCTTCGGTCTTGGTGGCGCAGTTGCGCGATTACCTCGCCGCTGGCTGGTCGCCAGAACGGGTCGAGCGCCTGACGCACGAGCACCCGATGCAGCCCTTCAGTCGGCGTTATTTTGAAGCGCATGTTGGGCCACCCTTTGAAACCTACGCCCGCGAGTGGCGCAGCGCCCATGAAGACGCTGCTGCGCTGCAACCTCTACCGGAACATCCAGCGCAGCGCTTGGCGACGCCGCCCGCCTTGGGGGCGAACGCTGCGCTGGAGCTATCGATGCTCAGTCGCTTCCTGAGCCACCCGGCTCGGTCGTACTTTCGCCATCGGCTAGGGGTCGATCTGGGCTGGGAGGACGAAGACGACTTGGACCAAGAACCCTTCCCGGTCGATGGCCGTGACGGGGCCAAGCGCATGCGCTTGCTCTGGGCCACCGAGCCGCTGGCGTCGCTGGCGGCTTGGCCGGTCGAGGAGGATGAGCGCCGCCTTCGCCAAGCGATGCATGACAGCGCCTCAGCCTTGGTGCGCAGCGGCGTGTTGCCGTTGGCGGGGCTGGGCGAGCATCTACGCCGCCAATTGATCGACGACGCCACGCCGATGCTCTTGACGTGGCGTCAGCTTTGCCAGCGCTGGTCGATGGCGGCACCGAAGCAGTTGTTGCACGCGGTCTTTGAGGGCCAACGAGGGGGGCAAGTGGGTGTCCAGGTGCTTGAAGACTGGTTGGATGGTTTGCACCTTGATCCCCACCAACCGCCCGATCAACCGCCCCATCCACCCGATGAGCGGGTGATGCTGGAGCGCGTGCCCAAGCGCTTGGCTGGCAAACCCACTAAGGCCGCGCCCTTGGGCTCGCCGCGTGTCGAGGTGTTGATCGGCGTGTGGGTGCGCATGCTCGCTGCCGCCGCCCAAGGTCTGGCGCTGCGCAGCGTGTTGGTGGGGCGGGATGTCTGGCTGGACGCCGCGCCGCTCGGGGCCGAGCAAGCGCAGGAGGCTTTGCACGCTTTGGTCGAAGCGTGGACGGTCAGCCAAACCGAACCCTTGCCGCTGCCGCTGCGCACCGCCGTGGCCGCCTTGCGTCAAGCCGACCCTGAAGCCTTGGATGTCGATAAGTTGCGCGCGGTCTACGACGATGAGCGCGACGCCTACTGGCTGCGCTGCTATCCCGAGCTCGACGATGTGCTGCTGGGCCTGCGCCGCCAACCATGGGCGCAGCGTTTGCTGGCACCGCTGCTGGCGTGGATCGAGGGCTCGGTGGTGGTGCATGCCCATGCTCAGCACCAGGATCAGGAGCTCCTTTCATGACCACCCTGGATGTGTTGCGCCTGCCGCTCGGCGGCAGCCGGTTGATCGAGGCCAGCGCCGGAACGGGCAAGACCTGGACCATCGCAGCGCTTTATCTGCGCTTGGTGCTGGGGCACCACGGTGAGGTTGAGTCGTCGCTTCGCGCCTTGCTCCCTGGCGACATCTTGGTCATGACCTTCACCCGCGCCGCCACCCGTGAGCTGTCGGATCGCATCCGCGCCAAGTTGGTCGAGGCGGCCCGTTGGTTCAGGGCGGATGACGTGCATGACGTGCAGGCGGTGGCCCCGGAGCCATTTTTGGCCGATCTACGCGCCGCGTACCCCGCAGGCCGGGCGCGTGAGCAAGCGGCTTTTCGGCTGGCGATGGCGGCTGAGTCGATGGATGACGCCGCCATCCACACCATCGACGCTTGGTGCCAACGCATGCTGCGCGAGCACGCCTTTGACAGCGGTCAGCTCTTTGACGAGACCTTGGAGAGCGACGAGAACGTCTGGCTCGATCAAGCGGTGCGCGATTACTGGCGGCGCGAGATCTATCCCTTGCGCCCGGTGGACGTGGCCCGGGTGTTGGCTGTTTGGCCGGGTCTGCCCGCCTGCGCCGACGACGTGCGTGCTTGGCTGGCCCGTTGGGCGCGCAAACCCCAAGAAACCCAAGAAACACCCGTGCAACCGTTCGGGCTCCGTGACCTTCTTGGTCAGCAAACCGAGCGCTTGAACGTCTTGAAAGCCGGTTGGGTCGAGCGCACGCAAAGCATGCGCGTTTGGCTCTTTGAGCGGCTGCATGCCAAAACCAACCCGTTCAACGGCGTCAAGCTGCGGATAGACACCGTGTCGGCGGTGCTGATGGCCTTGGAGCGCTGGGCGCTTGATGAGGCCGTGGATCGACCGGATTTCAGCCCGGAGGGCGCGCGTCAGAAGGGGCGAGAAGATCGTTTGCGGCCGCAAAACTTGTTGGACGCGCTCAAAAAAGGCCAAAGCGTCGATCTGCCGCCCGTCTTTGCCGAGTACGACGCGCTCTTGAGCACCTTGGCGCGTGAGCCGGATCTGCAAGCGCAGCTGGCGCTGCATGCCGCCAAGGGCGTGGCGGAGCGCATCGCGGCACTCAAGCGCCAGCAGGGCTGCTTTGGTTTTGCCGATTTGCTGGAGCGCCTGAATCACGCCTTGCTCGGCCCCCAAGGTGAGCGCTTGCGCCAGCGCATCGTCACGCAATTTCCGGCCGCGCTGATCGACGAGTTCCAAGACACCTCCAAGCGCCAGATGCAGCTTTTTGAGGGGCTGTACCGCCCAGCCAGCAACGATCCCAAAGTGGCTTTGCTGTTGATCGGTGACCCCAAACAGTCGATCTACGGTTTTCGCGGGGCCGATATCTACAGCTATTTGCAGGCCCGCCAAGCCACCGCGCCGCGCCATCACGCCTTGGGTGTGAACCACCGCTCAGCCACAGCCTTGGTGCAGGCGGTGAACCAGTTGTTCGAGCGCGCCGAAACGCGCAATCCCGGCGGGGCCTTTGCTTTGGTGGATCGCCAAGGCCTACCCGGCCTGCCCTTTGAAGCGGTGCAAGCCAAAGGCCGTGCCGAGCGTTGGGTGACGGGGCCCGAGCGTTTGCCGGCACCCGCTTTGAGCATCCATGCAGAAACGCGCGCCTGGAAAGCGGCTGAAGCCTTGCGCCGAGGCGCAGCGCACTGTGCCGAAGCCATCGTGGCCCGGCTCGCCGACCCGGATGCCGGGTTCATGGGGGTGGATGAGGGTCGCCCTTGGGTTCGCTTGGTGCCGCGTGACATCGCGGTGCTGGTCCGCAGTCGGCGTGAGGCCGACGCGGTGCGCCAAGCCTTGCAACGGCGCGGGGTGGCTTCGGTGTACCTCTCGGACCAAAACAGCGTGTTTGCCAGCCCGCAAGCGGCTGACTTGTTGCTCTGGCTGCGGGCTGTGGCCTCGCCCTTGGATCAACGCTTGGCGCGGGCAGCGTTGGCCGGCGGCACTTTTGGCTTGCCCTTGGCCGAGCTGGCGCGCCAAGTGCAAGACGACGCGGCGTGGGATGCTTCGCTGGCTTTGCTGCGGCAGTTGCACGGCGTCTGGCAACGCCAAGGGGTGCTGGCGCTGGTGCGTCAAACCTTGCATGGGCGCGGCCTGCCGGCCCAGTGGCTGGCGCAAAGCGCGGGGGAACGCCGCCTGACCAACGTGCTGCATCTGGCCGAATTGCTCCAAGCGGCCAGCCAAAAGCTTGACGGTGGGCCCGCCTTGCTGCGCTGGTTCAGCGATCAGATCGCCGAGCCAGAAGGCGGGCGTGACGAGCAAATCGTGCGGCTAGAAAGCGAAGCCGATCTGGTCCAAGTGGTGACGGT
>NZ_JBYSVC010000026.1:0-31086 GCF_057922285.1 Leptothrix toolikensis (SeqCode) | reverse complement strand
CAAGAAAGTTGACGATGAAACGTTTGGATGACTTCCGCATGCGCATGGGCGACCATGAATTGGTGCCCATCATGATTGGTGGCATGGGCGTGGATATTTCCTCCGCCGATCTGGCGCTGGAAGCCGCGCGTCTAGGAGGTGTGGGCCACATCTCCGACGCCATGATCAAGACGGTCACTGACCGGCGCTACAAGACCAAGTACGTCAAGGCCAAGCAGGCCTTGTACAAGTACAACGCGGACAACGAAAACAAGTCGGACGTCAAGTTCAACCTTGGTCACTTGGCCGAGGCCACGCGCCTGCACGTTGAAAGCACCATGACCCGCAAGCAAGGCAGCGGTTTGGTGTTCATCAATTGCATGGAAAAGCTAACCATGAACGCGCCCAAGGAAACCTTGAAAGTGCGCATGGAAGCCGCACTGACGGCCGGCATCGATGGCATCACGCTGGCCGCTGGGCTGCACTTGGGCAGCTTTGCGCTGCTCGAAGATCACCCGCGTTTCCGGGATGCCAAGCTCGGCATCATCGTGTCCTCCTTGCGCGCTTTGCAGTTGTTCCTGAAGAAGAACGCTCGCCTGAATCGCTTGCCCGACTACATCGTGGTTGAAGGCCCGCTGGCTGGCGGCCACTTGGGCTTCGGCATGGACTGGGCGCAATACGACTTGGCCACCATCGTCACCGAGATCATGGCGTGGATGACGGCTGAACAGCTCGACATTCCCGTCTTGCCGGCTGGCGGTATCTTTACCGGCAGCGACGCCGTGCGTTTCATGGAGATGGGCGGCGCAGGGGTGCAGGTGGCGACGCGCTTCACCGTGACCAAGGAATGCGGCCTGCCCAACGACGTCAAGCAGGAATACTTCAAGGCCGAGCAAGACGACATCGAAGTCAACCAGATCTCGCCCACCGGCTACCCGATGCGCATGATCAAGTCGAGCCCCGGCATCGGTGACGGCATCCGCCCGAACTGCGAGGCCTACGGCTACTTGCTCGACGCCAACGGCAAGTGCGCCTACATCACGGCTTGGAACCGCGAAGTCGCGGCCCATCCGGATGCCAAGCGCGTGGTGGTGATGGACAAGACTTGCCTGTGTACGCACATGCGCAACTTCGACATCTGGACCTGCGGCCACCTCACCAACCGTCTCAAAGACACCACCCTGCGCCAAGCCGACGGCAGCTACCAGCTCCTCAGTGCCGAACACGTCTTCAAGGACTACCAGTTCAGCGTTGACGACAAGATCTTGTTGCCTGAAAGCGCTCAGCTCGCGGTGGGTTAAACCAAGTTCCTACCCCTTCAAGGCGCACAACCGCGAGGTTGAGCGCCTTTTTTTCTGCGACGATCACGCCCCATGAACGCAGCACAGCACTCCACCCCTACCTCGCTCACCCTGACCCGCCCGGACGACTGGCACTTGCACGTGCGCGACGGTGCCGCCATGGCCACCGTGGTGCCGCACACGGCGCGCCAGTTTGGTCGGGCGATCATCATGCCCAACCTGCGCCCACCCGTGACCAGCGCCGCGCAGGCCGTGGCCTACGGTGAGCGCATCAAGGCTTGCGTGCCCGCTGGCGTGGCGTTCACGCCGCTGATGACGCTCTACCTGACCGACAACACGCCGCCTGCGGAAATTGCGCGCGCCAAAGCAGCCGGCGTGGTCGCCTTGAAGCTCTACCCCGCCGGCGCAACCACCAACAGCGATGCCGGCGTGACCGACATCCGCAAGACCTACGCCACGCTCGAAGCCATGCAGCGCGCTGGCTTGCCGCTTTTGGTACACGGTGAAGTGACCGACCCAAGCGTGGATATCTTCGACCGCGAGGCGGTGTTCATCGACCAAGTGATGCGCCCGCTGCGCCGCGACTTGCCTGAGCTGAAGGTGGTGTTTGAGCACATCACCACCCAAGACGCCGCCCAGTACGTCGCACAGGCCGACGCCTTTACCGCTGCCACCATCACCGCGCATCACCTGCTCTACAACCGCAACGCGATCTTCACCGGGGGCTTGCGACCGCACTACTACTGCTTGCCGGTCTTGAAGCGCGAAGTGCATCGCACTGCGTTGGTTCAAGCTGCGACCTCTGGATCGCCCAAGTTCTTCCTCGGCACGGATAGCGCGCCGCACGCCGCGCACCTCAAAGAGCACGCCGCCGCTTGCGCCGGCTGCTACACCGCCTTGAGCGCCATGGAGCTGTACGCCCAAGCCTTTGAGAACGCGGGGGCCTTGGACCAGCTCGAAGGCTTTGCCAGCTTCTTCGGCGCTGATTTTTACGGCTTGGCGCGCAACAGCGACACACTCACCTTGAAGCGCGAGGCCTGGACCTTGCCCGAGAGCGTGGCCTTTGGCGACGCCCAACTCAAGCCGCTGGAAGGCGGTGCCACCCTGAACTGGAAAGTGGCCTAAACCATGACGCTGATCTCCGCCCAAAGCTTCAACGACGCCGACGCTGCCGTGGCGCATGTCCACGCCGTTTATGACAGCGGCATCGCCCACCTGCGCCAAAGCCTGAAGGAGTTTGTCGGCGGAGCCTTGCCCGCTCAACGGGTACGCGCTTGCTACCCCTATGTGCGCATCCGCACCCGCAGCGTGGCGCGGCCCGATTCGCGTCTGGCCTACGGTTTTGTCGCTGGCCCTGGCAGCTATGAAACCACCCTGACCCGGCCCGATCTGTACGACAGCTACTACCGCGAGCAATTCCGCCTGCTGCTGGACAACCACGGCATGGCGCTCGAAGTCGGTTTGTCGCGCCAGCCGATTCCAATTCACTTTTCGTTTGCCGAGCACGACCACATCGAAGGCTCGATGAGCCAAGAGCGGCGCATGCAGATGCGCGATCTCTTCGATCTGCCCGACTTGGGCGCGATGGACGACGGCATCGCCAACGGCACCTTCGAGCCCGCCCATGGTGAGCCGCTGCCCTTGGCGCTCTTTACCGCGCCCCGGGTCGATTACTCGCTGCACCGCCTGCGCCACTACACCGGCACCGCCCCCGAGCACTTTCAGAACTTCGTCCTCTTTACCAATTACCAGTTCTACATCGACGAGTTCATCAAGCTGGGTCATGACGCCATGGCCCAGCAAGACCACAGCGAGGGCAACGATGGCAGCAATGGCAATGGCTACACCGCGTTCATCGAACCCGGCAACGTCGTGACCCGCCGCCAAGGGCTGCCCGCCGAAGCGGGTGACACGCTGGGCGCGGCCCCGCCCCGCCTGCCGCAGATGCCGGCCTATCACTTGGTGCGCCCGGACCGCTCGGGCATCACCATGGTCAACATCGGCGTGGGGCCGGCCAACGCCAAGACCATCACCGACCACATCGCTGTGCTGCGCCCGCACGCTTGGTTGATGCTGGGCCACTGCGCCGGGCTGCGCAACACGCAGCAATTGGGCGACTACGTGCTGGCGCACGGCTATGTGCGCGAAGACCATGTGCTCGACGAAGACCTGCCGCTGTGGGTACCGATCCCACCCTTGGCCGAGGTGCAACTGGCCCTTGAAGAAGCGGTGGCCGAGGTCACGCAGCTCAGCGGCTTTGATCTGAAGAGAATCATGCGCACCGGCACGGTGGCCTCGACCGACAACCGCAACTGGGAGCTGCTGCCCAACCGCGTGCCCGAGCGCCGCTTCAGCCAAAGCCGCGCCATTGCGCTGGACATGGAGTCCGCCACCATCGCCGCCAACGGTTTCCGCTTCCGCGTGCCCTACGGCACCTTGCTGTGCGTCTCCGACAAGCCCTTGCACGGCGAGATCAAACTGCCCGGCATGGCCAACCACTTCTACCGCGAGCGCGTCGATCAGCACCTGCGCATCGGCATGCGGGCGCTGGACATCCTGCGCCGCCAGCGCCTCGATCAACTGCACAGCCGCAAATTGCGCGGCTTTGCGGAAGTGGCGTTTCAGTAACGCCGCCATACCCCTGAAAGAACCCCTCGATGGCCTTGCAGCAGCACCGCTGGTTATCGTTATCGCGCGGCAGCACCTGGGACTTGACCGCATTGCTCAATGCGGTGGACCCGCATGCGCCGCGCGCTGAGCGGCATTTGTGGCTGGTGCGGCTGATGGAGTGGCTGCGCCACGACAACAGCATGCCCGACACCGTCACCCCCGTGGGGGTGCTGCGGTTGCGCCACTTCCTCAACGTGCTGGAGCGCAACCCCAGCTACCGCGCGCCGGTGGCGGCGTTGTTGCAACGCTTGGTGCGTGAAACCGAGGTCGCGGCGCTGTTTGCCGATCTGGGTTTCAGCGCCCGGCGCGAGTTGTGGGGCGACTTGATGGAGCGGCTGCGCATGATGGTGCTGCCCGACACGCCCGACAGCACCGACTTGGCGCAGCTTTTCAGCCTGTTCTTCAGCGACGGGGCCGACGCCGAATGGCTGCGCGCCATCGACGACCCGACCTTGCAGCGCTTGGCCCGGCTGTTCCACGACCCCGACTGGCATCAGCCCTTCTTTGAGGCCATCACCTACTTGGTCAGCGCTATCCGGGCGGCTGCTTTTTTGCCCACGCTGCGCCGGCGCATGGATAGCGTGCTGCTGGCCGAGCGGCCCTTTGAGGAGCTGGTGCGCGCCAGCGAAGCGTTGGTCGAGGATCTGGAGGCGGGCGACTGGGACGCGGCCGAGGACTCGCGCCGTTGGCTCGACGATCTGCTGGCCGATTGCCGCGAAGCCGCAGCCAGCGTCCACGGCCACCTGGAGGCCTACGGCATCTCGGTCGATCTGATGTTCGAGCTGGAGCAACTGCGCCAGCGCACCCTGCGCATCGAAGCCTTGATGGACGCCGTGCTGGCCAAAAAGCCCGAGCGCGCTTTGCTCAACTTGGTGGCCGACTTGGTCGAAGTGGCCCAGCGCCGCCGCAGCCTGCGCGCGCCATTGAGCGAGCACTACGCCTTGCTGGCACGCAAGATCGCCGAGCGCAGCGCCGCCAGCGGCGAGCACTACATCACCCGCACCCGGGCCGAGTACGCCGCCATGCTGCGCAGCGCAGCCGGCGGCGGGGTGGTGATTGCTGGCACCACGTTTATGAAGTTTTTCGTGCTGGCGCTGGGCCTGCCGGCCTTCTGGGCCGGCTTTTGGGCCGGCATGAACTACGCCGGCAGCTTTGTGCTGATCCACCTGCTGCACTGGACGGTCGCCACCAAGCAGCCCGCCATGACCGCACCCGCCATGGCTGCCAAGCTGGGCGAACTCAGTCAAGAACGCGCCGCTGCAACCGGGCCACCGCCCCACCCCGACCCGGCGGTGGAAGGCTTTATCGACGAAGTGACCCACCTCATCCGCAGCCAAATCGCCGGCATCGTCGGCAACCTGATGATGGTCGCCCCGGTGGTGCTGGGGGTGCAGCTGCTGGCGCGCTGGCTGCTGAACGCGCCGCTGGTGAGCATCCACGACGCCGAACACGTGCTGCACAGCCTGACGCTCTTGGGGCCAACGCTGATCTTTGCCGCCTTCACCGGGGTGCTGCTGTTTATCTCCAGCCTGATTGCCGGCTGGGTCGAGAACTGGTTTGTCTGGCACCGGCTCGACAGCGCCATCGCCTGGAACCCGCGCTTCGTGGCCGTGCTGGGGGCCTCGCGGGCGCAGCGCTGGTCACGCTGGTGGCGCGACAACATCTCGGGCCTGGCGGCCAACGTCTCGCTCGGCCTGCTGCTGGGCGTGGTGCCGGTGCTGGGCACTTTCTTCGGCCTGCCGATCGAAGTACGCCACGTCACCCTCTCCACCGGCCAACTCGCCGCCGCCCTCGGTGCCATGGGCACTGAGCTGCTCTACGCCCCCGAATTCTGGTGGTGCATGGCCGCGATTCCCTTCACCGGCGCCCTGAACCTGCTCGTCAGCTTCACCCTCGCCTTCCGAGTCGCCCTGCGCTCACGCGGCCTCCTCCTCCAAGACCGAGGCCGCCTCTACGCCGCCCTCCGCCAACGCCTACGCCAAGCCCCGGGGAGTTTTCTGGTGCCACCGGCGGGGTGAGCCACCCTTAACCGTTCGGGCTGAGCTTGTCGAAGCCCAGCCCACGTGGTGGCATCAGGCCCTTCGACAAGCTCAGGGCGAACGGGTCAAAAGGTGCTCCCCTCGCCCGCTACAGCGGGAGAGGGGCCGGGGGGATTTCGAGTGCGATGCCTTAGCGCACCACCACCTCGCCACGCAGCGAGTGCGGCATGGCTTGGGTGATGCGCAGGTCGATCATCTTGTTGATCAGGCGGGCGGCGTGAGGGCCGGCGGGGAAGTTGACGATGCGGTTGCAGTCGGTGCGACCCATCAGTTCGGTCGGGTCTTTGCGGCTCGGGCCTTCGACCAAGACGCGCTGGACGGTGCCGACGCGTTGTTGGCTGATGGCGAAGAGGTTGGCTTCGATGGCGGCTTGCAGCATTTGCAGGCGCTCGATCTTGCGTTCGTGCGGGGTGTCGTCGTGCAGGGCCGCCGCCGGGGTGCCGGGGCGCGGGCTGAAGACGAAGCTGAACGAGGCGTCGAAGCCGACGTCTTCGATGAGCTTCATCATCTTGGCGAAGTCGTCTTCGGTCTCGCCGGGAAAGCCGACGATGAAGTCGCTGGCGATGCTGATGTCGGGGCGCACGGCGCGCAGCTTGCGCACGGTGCTTTTGTATTCGAGCGCGGTGTAGCCACGCTTCATGGCCGAGAGAATGCGGTCCGAGCCGTGCTGCACCGGCAAGTGCAGATGGTTCACCAGCTTGGGGATCTTGGCGTAGACGTCGATCAGCCGCTGGGTGAATTCGTTGGGGTGGCTGGTGGTGTAGCGGATGCGCTCGATGCCGGGAATCTCGGCGACGTATTCGAGCAGCATGGCGAAATCGGCGATGTCCGACGTGTCACCCATGCGGCCCCGGTAGGCGTTGACGTTCTGGCCCAGCAGGGTCACTTCCAACACACCTTGGTCGGCCAACCCGGCCACTTCGGTCAGCACGTCTTCAAACGGCCGGCTGACTTCCTCGCCACGGGTGTAGGGCACCACGCAGTACGAGCAGTACTTTGAGCAGCCTTCCATGATGGAGACGTAGGCGCTGCCGCCCTCGACCCGTGCCGGGGGCAAGTGGTCGAACTTTTCGATCTCAGGGAAGCTGATGTCCACCTGCGGACGCCCGAGCTGGCGGCGACGCTCCAGCATTTGCGGCAGGCGGTGCAGGGTTTGGGGGCCGAAAACCACATCGACGTAGGGCGCACGGTCGATGATCGCCGCCCCTTCTTGGCTGGCCACGCAGCCGCCCACACCGATCATCACGCCCTTGGCTTTGAGGTGCTTGATGCGCCCAAGGTCTGAGAAGACCTTCTCTTGCGCTTTCTCGCGCACCGAGCAGGTGTTGAAGAGGATCAGATCGGCCTCTTCGGGGTTGTTGGTCGGGGTGTAGCCCTCGGTAGCGGCCATGAGATCGGCCATCTTGTCCGAGTCGTATTCGTTCATCTGGCAGCCAAACGTGCGGATGAACACCTTCTTAGAAGCGGTGGTAGCAGTCATCGGGAGGGAGAAAAAAGAAGCGAAAACCGACTCAGGGCCAAGGGCGCTGAAGCTCATCAGGGCGCAGCAACCACACTTCGCTGATTTGGCCCAAAGCATCGACGCTGTAG
This sequence comes from Leptothrix toolikensis (SeqCode), assembly GCF_057922285.1. Lineage (NCBI taxonomy): Bacteria > Pseudomonadati > Pseudomonadota > Betaproteobacteria > Burkholderiales > Sphaerotilaceae > Leptothrix > Leptothrix toolikensis (SeqCode). The sequence goes on along the minus strand of NZ_JBYSVC010000026.1, from coordinate 23,507 downwards.
TTCACGGTGATCTTTTGCCCCACCAGCGCGCCACTCATGACAAGCATGTTTTGCAAGCCGTGGATACGGGCACCGGGCGAGAGCCGGGCGGGGTTGGCGTTGATCAAAATATCGGGCGGCTGCACGACTTGTAACTCACCGCGCAGGGACTGCTCCGGGAAGCTGCGCTGCACCAGATCTTGGGCATGCACAGGGGCGTGAAGGAGGGCCAGGAAGAGCGTCCAACCAGCGAGATGGGCAACACAGCGGGGCATGGTTTCAATCCAGGGGCTGCGAGAGTGCTTGTCAAAGCACAACGGCCCGAGAGGTTGAGTCTCGGGCCGATACATTTTGGTGGCGCTTCAGGGATTCGAACCCCGGACCTGCGGATTATGATTCCGTCGCTCTAACCGGCTGAGCTAAAGCGCCAAGAGACCGACATTATAGCCATAAATTCTTTCTTGTCATCCCCTATTTTCAAAGCTACTGTGGCGTTCCTGTCACTTTGACTGAAAGCGCACTCCCCATGGACTTTTCAACCATTCAGCATTTTCTCGGCGACACGCTGATCAATCTGCTCATCAAGATCGTCGCCGCCTTGGCGTTTTGGGTCATCGGCCGCTGGCTCATTGCTCGGGTCAGTGACTTGGTTCACGCGGGCATGAGCCGCAACCACGTCGATCCAACCCTGACCAAGTACTTGGGCTCGATCGTTACCGTAGCGCTCAACATCGCCTTGGTGCTGGGCATTCTGGGCTACTTCGGCATCCAGACCACCTCGTTCGCGGCACTGATCGCCGGTGCCGGTGTGGCCATCGGTGCGGCTTGGAGCGGCTTGCTGGGTAACTTTGCCGCTGGCGCTTTCATGCTGGTGCTGCGGCCCTTCAAGGTCGGGGATTTCGTCGCCATCGGCGGCATCACCGGCACCGTGAAGGAACTGGGCTTGTTTGGCACCACCATCATCACGCCGGACAACGTGCTGACCTTGGTCGGTAACAACAAGATCTTTGGCGACACGATCCAGAACTTCAACGCTCTGCCCTATCGCCGCGTGGACCGTCTGGCCCAACTGGCGGGGGGCGTCGATCCGCTGGATGCGATGGAGCGCCTGAAGGCCGCTGTGGCCAAGATCCCGAACATCGCCCGTGAGGCCGATGTGATGCTGATCGACCTGAAGGCCGAAGGCCCGTTGATCGCCGTGCGGCCCTACACCGCCAATCAGCACTACTGGCAAGTTTGGTGCGATACCAATCTGGCCATCGTGCAAGTCTGCACCGAGGCCGGCTGGCCGGCCCCGGGGCTGTTGCAGTACGAAAAAACCGTGAGCTAAACGCTCTCCGAGTTAGCGGCGGATGTCGAGCAATTCGACCTCGAAATCAAGGGTGGCGTTGGGCGGAATGACACCGCCACCCGCGCCTGCTGCCCCGTAGGCGATGCTGGGGGGGCAGGTCAGCTTGGCCTTGCCGCCCACCTTCATACGCTGCACGCCTTCGGTCCAACACTTGATGACACGGTTGAGCGGGAACTCGGCCGGCTGGCCGCGCTTGTACGAGCTATCAAACTCGCGCCCGTCTTGAAAAGTGCCCCGGTAATGCACCTTGACCACATCGGTGGCCGCTGGGCTGGCACCTGTGCCGTCTTTCAACGATTGAAAGATCAAGCCGCTGGGGGTGGTGACCTTGGGCGATCCAGCCACAGCGGCTGAAGCGGCTACCACAGCGGCGGGGGCCGACGCAGCAGCCACTGGCACCACGGGCGCACCGGCGGGCGCAGCGTCCGCCGCCAAGGCGGCACCCGCAAAGGCAAACGCGGCAACGAGAAACAACGGGGCTTTCAATTTCACGGGAGAACTCCAGACATCAAGGGTTGAGCGGTTTCGGGTTGAAATCGGTCGGCATCATCCCCCGTGAAGGGCCTCGACGTCAAACCAGAAGAGCCAAACCTTCATGGATGCGTTGGCCAAAAGCCCGGGCGGTGGCCAAATCACCCGCAGGGATCTCGTCCACGCTGGCATCCGAGGGCGAGACCGTCATCAGACCGCTGAAGGAGCCGACAAAGTTGAGGTCGTCGCGCACCGCCGCCTTGCTGTTGCTCGGCATCATGCCGGTGCCGATCCAGAGCATGCTGTGCTGCTGGCTGAGCGTGAAGAGGTAATGCAGGGTCGAGAGCTTGTCGCCGTTCATCGTGGCCGAGTTGGTAAAACCGGCGGCGAGCTTGTTCTTCCAGACTTGGGTGAACCAGGGCTTGGACGACGCATCGGCAAACTTTTTGAACTGCCACGAAGGGCCGCCCATGTAGGTGGGCGAGCCGAAGACGATGGCATCAGCCGCAGCGAGCTGCTCCCAGCCGCCTTCGGGCAAGTTGCCTTCAGCGTTGATGGCCAACAACGCGCCGCCACTGCCTTCAGCGACGGCTTGAGCGATACGAGCGGTGTGGCCGTAGCCACTGTGGAAAACGATAACGATCTTCTTGCTCACGACAGGACTCCAAGGGAGAAACGATGTCGTGAACTCTAGCGACGCTTAGCCCATCGACCGTGGCACGGCCTTGATGGCAAGGTTCAAGAAGATTCAACCTGCGGCGGCGGTGGACGCCGCGTAACGCGCGATCAGCGCTTGCAGGCTCACGGGGCCGGGCGTCTGAGCGTCGCCTTGATCAAGGTCGTCCATCACGGCCAAAGCACCCGTGAAATCGCTGTTGGCAAAGTAGATGCTGCGCGTGATGAGCGCCGGCACCCCAGCCGCACGGGCCGCTTTGAGGCCCGGAGCCGAGTCTTCCATCGCCAAGGCTTCGTGGGGCTCAACGCCCACATCGGCCAAAGCGCGCAGATAGACCTCGGGATCGGGCTTTTTGTGCTCGACATCTTCGCCGCAGACCACACCCGCAAAGTAGTGCTGCCAATCCTCGCCCAACATACCGCGCAGCAGCGCGTTGACATTGCTGCGGCTGGTGGTGGTGGCGATGGCTTGGCGCAGGCCTTGCTGATGGGCTTGTTCGATCAGGCGCTTGACGCCTGGGCGGGCTTGGATACCGCCTTGATGCACCAACTGTGCGTAGAGCTCGTTCTTGCGCCGATGCAGCGCCAGCGCCAAGCGCTCGCGCTCGACCTGTTCCCGAGGGGCCTCGGGGCGGGTCTCGAAATCATGCAGCATGCGCTCGCGCCCGCCGGTGATATGGAGCAGCTGGCCGTAGGCTTCGACATCCCAACGCCACGACAAGCTGAACTCCTTGAACGCCATGTTGAACGCTGCGCGGTGACCGTCACGCTCGGTTTCGGCGAGTGTGCCGTCCACATCCCAAAGAAGAGCGCGCAGCGTCATGAGGCGTCCTTATCTCAACGGTACTTCTTGACCATGTCGTCGAGCGCGATCGGCTTGAGCTTGGCCGCTTGACCTTCGCAACCGAACGCTTTGAAGCGCGCTTCAACGATGCCGCGAGCGGCCTTGGTGGCGGCTTGCAGGGCCTTGCGCGGATCGAACTCGCTCGGCTGTTGGGCAAAGACTTGACGCATCGCGCCGGTCATGGCCAAACGGATGTCGGTGTCGATGTTGACCTTGCGCACGCCGTTCTTGATGCCGCGCACGATTTCTTCAACCGGCACGCCATAGGTTTCCTTCAGATCACCGCCGTACTGGCGAATGATGGCCAGCCACTCTTGCGGCACGCTGCTGGAGCCGTGCATCACCAAGTGGGTGTTGGGCACCGCAGCGTGGATCGCAGCGATGCGGTCGATGGCCAAGATGTCGCCGGTGGGCTGACGGGTGAACTTGTAAGCGCCGTGGCTGGTACCGATGGCGATAGCCAGGGCATCGACGCCGGTCTTGGCGACGAAATCCTTGGCTTCTTCGGGGTTGGTCAGCATCTGGTCGTGGCTGAGCTTGCCGACAGCACCGACGCCGTCTTCTTCACCCGCTTCGCCGGTTTCGAGCGAACCCAGGCAGCCGAGTTCGCCTTCGACCGACACGCCCACAGCGTGAGCGATACGGCAGACGTCAGCGGTCACGGCCACGTTGTATTCGTAGGTCGCCGGGGTCTTGGCGTCTTCCATCAGCGAGCCGTCCATCATCACGCTGGAGAAACCCGAGCGGATGGCTTGCACGCACACCGGAGCCGAAGCGCCGTGATCTTGGTGCAGCACCACGGGGATGTCCGGGTGGCTTTCGATGGCGGCCAGCACCATGTGACGCAGGTAGGCTTCGCCAGCGTACTTGCGAGCACCCGCCGAAGCTTGCAGGATCACCGGGCTCATGGTCGCCTGAGCGGCTTGCATGATGGCGTGGATTTGTTCGAGGTTGTTGACGTTGAACGCCGGCACGCCGTAGTCGTTTTCAGCGGCGTGGTCGAGCAGTTGACGCAGGGAAATCAGGGCCATGAGATGTCTCCTCGGGACGATAGAAAAGGGTCAAAAAGATCAGATCAACAGATCCAGATCAACCAGCAGCGCGCTTGGTCAGGATCTCAAAAGCGGGCAAGGTCTTGCCTTCGAGCACTTCCAAGAAAGCGCCGCCGCCCGTCGAGATGTAGCCAACGTCTTTTTCGATGCCGTACTTGGCAATCGCCGCCAAGGTGTCACCCCCGCCAGCGATGCTGAAGGCCGAGCTTTCGGCGACCGCACGAGCGACGGTTTCAGTGCCGTTGGCAAAGGCGTCGAACTCGAACACGCCCACGGGGCCGTTCCAGACGATGGTGCCAGCAGCCTTCAACTGAGCCGCCAAGATGGCCGCCGTTTTGGGGCCGATGTCCAAGATCAGATCGTCGTCGGCCACATCGGTGGCGTCCTTGACGATGGCTTCAGCGTCGGGCGCAAAGCGCTTGGCCGTCACCACATCCACGGGAATCGGCACGGCAGCACCGCGCGCCTTCATGGCTTCGATCACGGCCTTGGCTTCACCGATCAAATCGGCTTCAGCCAGCGACTTGCCGATCTTCAGGCCCGCTGCCAGCATGAACGTGTTGGCGATGCCGCCACCGACGATCAGGCCGTCCACATTGGCCGACAAGGCCTTGAGGATGGTCAGCTTGGTCGAGACTTTGGAGCCCGCCACGATGGCGACCAGCGGACGCTTCGGGTTGGCCAAAGCCTTGGAGATCGCGTCGATTTCAGCCGCCAGAAGCGGGCCGGCGCAAGCGATGGGGGCGAACTGGGCGATGCCGTAGGTCGAAGCTTCAGCGCGGTGCGAGGTACCAAAGGCGTCGTGGACGAAGATGTCGCACAAAGCGGCCATCTTCTTCGACAGTTCTTCGTTGTTCTTCTTCTCGCCCTTGTTGACGCGGCAGTTTTCCAGCATCACCAGCTGACCGGCAGCGACTTCCACGCCGTCGGTCCAATTGGCGACCACGGGGATCTCACGACCCATCAGCTCGCCCATGCGCTTGGCCACGGGGGCCAGCGAATCAGCGGGCTTGAATTCACCTTCGGTCGGACGACCCAAGTGCGAAGTCACCATCACAGCCGCACCCGCCTTGAGGGCCAGTTCGATGCAGGGGATCGAAGCACGGATACGCGTGTCTTCAGTGATGTTGCCCGCAGCGTCTTGGGGCACGTTCAGGTCGGCGCGGATGAACACACGCTTGCCGGCCACTTGGCCTTGTTCGACCAATTCCTGGAGACGAAGAATTTTCATGATCGGATACCGAAAAATTCGAAAGAGAAAAGAGGGAACTCGGGGACAAGGAGCTTGGTAGCTCAGGCCGCCAGAACCACGTCCGCTACCTCGTCGAGGCGCTCAAACATGCGATCCGGGTTGCAAAGCGCGACAGGTTCGCCCGCGTTGTAGCCGTAAGGCACCGTCCACGCCAAGACGCCAGCGTTGCGCGCCGCGTCCACATCGGTGCGTGAATCACCCACGTGGATCATGCGTTCGACCGGCACACCCAAGGTCTCAGAGGCGTAGCGCAGCACCGAGGCGTGCGGCTTCTTGTGCGCCAAGGTGTCACCCGCGATCAGCAGGTCAAACCACGCGTCGATGCCTGCGGCTTGCAAGACACGTTCGGCGTAGCGCCCTTCCTTGTTGGTCACACAAGCCAGCTTGACGCCGGCCGCACGCAACCGGGTCAAGGCATCGACGCAGCCGGGGTACGGCTGGCCGGTGGTGCCGACGGTCTGGGCGTAGTGCCCGTCCAGACGCGCCAGCACGTCTTCGACGCGCATCGTCTCAGCAAGCTCAGGGCGCTCACGCACCAAGCGTTCGCGCAGCTTGATCATCAGCTCGTGCAGACCGTTGCCGATCAGCGCGGTGATTTCCTCCAGCGAGCGAACCGGCACACCGAAATCAACCAGTGTGCGGTTCACCGCATCGGCGATTTCCCCATTGGTCTCGACCAGCGTGCCGTCGAGATCGAAAGTGAGCGCGTCGAAGCTTCGCATGGCTTAGGCCGTCGGGAGTTGAGCCACGACCATCTTGGCCAGGTTCTCAGCCGAGAAGCCGAAGTGCTCAAACACCAGCGGAGCCGGTGCCGATTCGCCGTAGGTGTCGATACCCAGCGACGCCGAGCAACCGTATTGGCCCCAGAAGCGGCTCACACCGGCTTCAACGGAGACACGCGGCAAGCTGCCACCCAAAACGCTGTTGCGGTAGGCCGCGTCTTGACGATCGAAGACCGAGGTCGAGGGGATCGAGACCACCCGCACCGGCACGCCTTGGCCGTCGAGGACCTTCTGCGCAGCCATCGCCAGACCGACTTCCGAGCCGGTGGCCAGGATCACGGCGCGTGCGCCTTCGCGGTCCGACAGCACGTAGCCGCCTTGACGGATCTGGGCCACTTGGGCGTCGCTGCGCGTTTGCGGCGGCAGGTTTTGGCGCGAAAGCAGCAAGGCGCTGGGGCGGTTGCGCTGTTCGATGGCATGCACCCAAGCGATGGCGGTTTCAGCCGCATCGCCCGGACGCCAAACGTCCAGACCCGGGATCAGACGCAGCGTGGCAGCGTGTTCCACCGGCTGGTGAGTCGGGCCGTCTTCGCCCAGACCGATGGAGTCGTGGGTGAAGACATGGATGACGCGTTGCTTCATCAGCGCGGCCATACGGATGGCGTTGCGGCTGTAGTCGCTGAAGGTCAGGAAGGTGCCACCGTAGGGGATGAAACCACCGTGCAGGGCCACGCCGTTCATGATCGCGGCCATGCCGAATTCACGCACACCGTAGTGGATGTGACGGCCACCGGCTTGATCGTTGAGCATCGTGCTGGCAACGATGGCACCGCAGTTCGGGAAGTCGGTCAGGTTCGAGCCGGTCAAGTCAGCCGAGCCCCCGAGCAGTTCGGGGATGCGCGGTGCCAAGGTGGCCAGGGCCTTTTGCGAGGCCTTGCGGCTGGCGATGTTTTCGGTCGAGTGACCGAATTCGGCCATGGCCTTGGCCAGGGTTTCAGCGTAGTCGGTCGGCAGATCACCCTTGATACGGCGCTCAAACTCGGCAGCCAATTCGGGGTATTCGGCGCGATAAGCGTCGAAACGGGTCTGCCATTCGGCGCTGACCGCTGCACCCTTGGTGCGGGCATCCCACAGGGCCGAGACTTCGGCCGGGATCTCGAACGGACCATAAGGCCAGCCGATGGCTTCGCGGGTCAGGGCGATTTCAGCGTTGCCGAGCGGCTCGCCGTGCGCCTTGGAGGTGTTGGCGCGGTTGGGCGAACCCTTACCGATGTGCGTGCGGCAGCAAATCAGCGTGGGCTTCAAGCTGCTGCGCGCCAAGGCGATAGCTGCCGACACGGCAGCCGCGTTGTGGCCGTCCACCGCCGGAATCACGTTCCAGCCGTAGGCGCGGAAACGCGCCGGGGTGTCATCGGCGAACCAGCCTTCGACCGGACCGTCGATGGAGATGCCGTTGTCGTCGTACAGGGCGATGAGCTTGTTCAAGCCCCACACGCCAGCCAGCGAAGCGACTTCGTGGCTGATGCCTTCCATCATGCAACCGTCACCCAAGAAGGTGTAGGTGTAGTGGTCCACGATGTCATGGCCGGGGCGATTGAATTCGCGCGCCAGCAGCTCTTCGGCCAAGGCAAAGCCCACGGCGTTGGAGATGCCTTGACCCAGCGGGCCGGTGGTGGTTTCCACGCCCGGGGTCAAACCCACTTCCGGGTGACCGGCGGTGCGGCTGCCCATTTGGCGGAAGTTCTTCAAGTCGTCGATCGTCAGGTCGTAGCCCGTCAGATGCAACAACGAGTAGATCAGCATCGAGCCGTGACCGTTCGACAACACGAAGCGGTCGCGATCCGCCCAGTGCGGATGGCTCGGGTCATGCTTGAGGTGTTGCGACCACAGAGCCACAGCCATTTCAGCCATGCCCATCGGCGCACCCGGGTGACCGGAATTGGCTTTTTGGACGGCGTCCATGGCCAGCGCACGGATGGCATTGGCCATCAGCTTGGAATTCTTCATCAAAAACACTCCTGCAAATTCAGACGATTCAGACCACTCGAACGAGACAGATCAGCGACTCAGGCGGCCACTCAAGACATCTGGGCACGACGGATATCCATCATGCGCAGGATCATGGGGGTCAGGATGAGCTGCATGGCGATGTCCATCTTGCCGCCCGGCACCACGATGGTGTTGGCGCGGCTCATGAACGAGTCATGAATCATCGACAGCAGATACGGGAAGTCAATCCCTTTCGGATTTTTAAAGCGAATCACCGTCATGCTTTCGCCAGCGGTGGGGATGTCACGGGCGATAAAGGGGTTCGAGGTATCAACCACCGGCACGCGCTGGAAGTTGATGTCGGTCTCGCCGAACTGCGGGCAGATGTAATGCACGTAGTCGTGCATGCGGCGCAGGATGGTGTCCGACACGGCTTCGGTGGAGTAGCCGCGCTCGCGGGTGTCGCGGTGCAGCTTCTGGATCCATTCAAGGTTGATGATCGGCACGACGCCGATCTTCAGGTCAGCGTGACGCACCAAGTCCACATCGGCCGTCTTGACGCAGCCATGCAGGCCTTCATAGAACAGCAAATCGGTGTCCGGCTTGGTATCGACCCACGGCGTGAAGGTGCCGGGTTCTTGGCCGTAGGGCTTGGCTTCTTGATCGTTGTGCAGGTAGAAACGGGTCTTGCAACGGCCGGTAGCACCGTAGGTACGGAACTGCTCTTCCAGCATCGCCCATTCGTTGCTTTCCGGACCGAAGTGGCTCAGCGCCTTGCCGGTTTGCTCCGCCTCGGCAACCTTGACCTTCATGTCCTTGCGACCATAGCGGTGGAAGGCATCCCCTTCGATGACCGCCGGGGTCACGCCGTCACGACGAAAGATGTTGTCGAAGACGCGCTTGACCGTGGACGTGCCAGCGCCGCTGGAACCAGTGACCGCGATGATCGGATGTTTCTTGGACATGGGAACCTCAGGAATTGCTTGGAAGAGAAAACAAAGGGGGACGGACGCCAACGCAGACACACCCGGGCCTGAACAGCCCGGGTGAGAGCAACGCAAACATCAGGGATGCGGTTGCACGAACAGCGAACGGTGCCGGAAGAGCTGATGCGAAACGTTTTCGCTCGGATCGACGTAGTAGCGCACGATCCGATCCACTTCATCGCTGGAGCCGATGATCACCGGCACGCGCTGGTGCAGGGTATCGGGCACCACATCGAGCAAATCCATGGTGCCAGTCACCGCCTTGGCACCGGCTTGCTCCATCAGATACGCCATCGGCGAGGCTTCGTAGAGCAGACGCAGACGACCCGGCTTGCGCGGCTCTTTGGTGTCACGCGGGTAAAGGAAGACCCCACCGCGCGTCATGATGCGATGCACTTCAGCCACCATGCTGGCGACCCAACGCATGTTGAAGTTGCGCGCACGCGGACCCGCATCGCCGGCCACGCATTCCGAGACGTAACGCTGGATGGGCTTTTCCCAGAAGCGTTGGTTGGAAGCGTTGATGGCGAATTCGCTGGTCGTGGTGCGAATCTGCACGCCCGAGCGGGTATGCAGCCAGTTGCTGGAGACCGGATCGAGGGTAAAGAACTCGATGCCGTTGCCGGTGCTCAGCACCAGCACGGTGGCCGGCCCATAGAGGGCGTAGCCCGCAGCGACTTGACGACGACCCGGCTGCATGAAAGCCGCTTCGGTCGGCTCAGCACCAGCGAACATGTGCGGCAACACCGAAAAGATCGTACCCACCGAGATGTTGGCGTCGATGTTGGAGGAGCCGTCGAGCGGATCGAACACCGCCAAGTAGCGCCCGGTGGTGGCGTAAGAAGGCGACACCGTGGGATGTTCCAACTCTTCGCTGGCCCAGCCGGCCACGGCCGAGCACTTGGCCAAGGCTTCCGCCATGCAGTCGTCCGAGTAGACGTCCAGCTTTTGCTGGTTTTCGCCTTGGACATTGACTTCGCCAACCGCACCGTGGGTGCTGTGACCGCCTTCACCCGTGATCGCACCCCGCGAGCAAGCGCGCGAGATTTGGACGCACGCTTGGGCCAAGTGGCGCAGCACATCGGCGACAGCAGGTTGCTGAACGGCCAGCCACGCTTCCAGATCGGTGTGATTCATGGGGTATGTCTCCTCGGTTTTCTTCAAAAAGTCGATTCAGTGCGAACGAGAACGGGGAACGGGGCTCAACGGGCCAGTTCAGCCCGCATCGCGTCGATCACAGCCTTGTAATCCTTCTGACCGTAGATCGCGCTGCCCGCCACAAAGGTGTCAGCACCCGCATCGGCCACGCGGCGGATGTTATCCACCTTCACGCCGCCGTCCACTTCCAAGCGGATGTCACGGCCCGAAGCGTCGATGATTTTGCGAGCGGCTTCGGTCTTGCGCAGGGCGCTCTCAATGAAGCTCTGACCACCAAAGCCGGGGTTGACGCTCATGATCAGCACGACATCGACCTTGTCGATCACCCACTCCAGCACGTCCAGAGGCGTGGCCGGGTTGAACACCAGACCAGCCTTGCAGCCGCCAGCGCGAATGATTTGCAGCGTACGATCCACGTGGGCCGAAGCCTCAGGATGAAAGGTGATCACGTCAGCGCCAGCTTCGATAAAGCCTTGGGCCAGAGCATCGACCGGTGCGACCATCAGATGCACGTCCAGCGTGGCCGGCGTGCCATCGGGCTTGACGCAATGCGGCTTGATCGCCTTGGCCACGCCCGGGCCGATGGTCAGGTTCGGCACGTAATGGTTGTCCATCACGTCGAAGTGAATCCAGTCCGCCCCCGCCGCCAGCACCGTACGAACTTCTTCACCCAAGCGGGCAAAGTCAGCGGAAAGAATGCTCGGGGCAATGCGGTACATAGGGTCAACCTCAAATTCAGCCAAGATGGGATGTCGAACTGTAGAACCAGCCTCATTTAAGGTAAATTCACGAATAGTTGGGTTTCAATTCAAATTCACTGAAGTATTGCGCGCCATGGCCTCCTTGATGAAGAACGTGACCTTCCGACAACTGCGCACCTTTGTCGAAGTGGCCCGGCATCTCAGCTTTGCCCGCGCAGCCGAGACTTTGCACCTTACGCCGCCCGCCGTGACGATGCAGATCAAGGAATTGGAAACCGCGATCAATCTGCCCGTTTTTGATCGGCAAGGCCGCAAGATCACCCTGACCACAGCGGGTGAGTATTTCTTGGTGCATGCCAAGCGCATGCTGGCGATGCTCAAAGACGCTGACAACGCCATGGCACGCTTTCGACGCCTCGAAACCGGCCTGCTCACCATCGGCATGGTCAGCACGGCCAAGTACTTTGTGCCACGGCTGTTGGCACGCTTCCGCGTCGAGCATCCGGGGGTCGATGTGCAAATGCAAGTCGGTAACCGCGAGCAACTCGTGGCCCTGCTGCACAACGGCGAGGTCGATTTGGCCATCATGGGCCGCCCACCCAAGGAACTCGCCACACGCACCGAGCCCTTTGCCGCGCACCCCTTGGTCTTTATCGCCCCGCCCGATCATCCCGTCATGCAGATCGATCATCCGCCGCTGTCGGCCTTGGAGCCCTACCCGTTCATCGTGCGCGAGCAAGCCTCTGGCACCCGGGCCGCCTTGGAGCACTTTTACCAAGAGCATCGTTGCGACTTGCGCATCAGCATGGAGATGCCGAGCAACGAAACCATCAAGCAAGCGGTGATGGCCGGCATGGGCCTGAGTTTTCTCTCGCTGCACACCTTGGGTTTAGAGCTACAAAGTGGGCTGCTGACGCTGGTGCATGTCGAAGGCACCCCGATCATGCGCACCTGGAATGTGGTGCATTTGCAATCCAAAAATCTTTCGCCAGCCGCCGAGGCCCTGCGCTACTTCATCCTTGAAGAAGGTGAAGACTACCTGGCTGAACATGATCGGCGCTGGTTAACGCCCTACCCCGCCCCCTGACCCCTTGCCCCTGACTTCTGGGAGAGAACCCATGCTTTGGTTTCGTTCTTTCTTGATGGCCTTGCCCCTTATCGCTTTGAGCGGCTGCGTTCAGCTTCAAGCGGTGACGGATTACGCCGCCTCAGCGGGGGACGTGCTGGCGGACAAAGCGCCCGTGACCCGCTGGCACGATTCAGAAACCCGCTTGCTGGCGCTGCGGCTGGAGGGCGATCAGTGCAGCATCGGCCGCAGCGGACGCCCTCCCCAAGCCACGTTCGATGCAGCTTTCACACAAGCGGTCGGGGTTCACGACACCTTGGGGCAGTACTTTCACGCCTTGGGGGAGCTGGCGTCGGATCGACAGCCTCCCAGCCCGGCACAAACGCTCAACGGCTCGCTGGCCCAAATCAAACATGCGGGCGTGGCGGTGGATGCCGCCGATGAGAACGCGCTGCGGTCCTTGGCCAACTTGCTGTCGCGCAGCATGGACGGCTACCGGCACGAAAAGATCCGTTTGCTGATGCAAACCAGCCATGAGGACGTGGATCGCCTCATCCACCTGCTGCAACGGCTGGGTACTTTGTACCGCGATGAGGTCAATGGCGAGCGCATCCAAGCCGTGCAGTTCTTGCGCTGCTCGGTGGCCAGCGGCGACATCAGTGACAAATTCTGGGGACGGCGTGAGATTCAACGCATGCAGCGGGCTTACCAAACAGAATTGACCAGCTTGGACCGCTACCTTGCCGCACTGGCCCAAGTCGGGCGAGATCACGAAGCGATGCGCCAAGCCTTGAGCTTGAATGGCGCGCAACTGACCCAGGCCCTTCAAGGGATCTCGACGACCGGCCGCCAAGAACTTGAGGCCGCGCGTGCCGCCCTCCAAACCCTTCAAGGAACACCGCCATGAACGCCCCGAGCGATACCGCCGCCGAACTGCAACAGCTTGCCCAGCACTTGGACGAACTGGCTGAGCAAGTTCCCATCGAGGCCGCCCCCACCCCGCAAGACGCCCAGACCTTGATGCATCAAGCGCAGGCCTTGGGTGGAGCCGCCGCGCAATTGCGCTTGGCCGCCATGGACGCCTTGCTGGCCGAGAGCAGCGTGCCGTTAGCGCAGATTCTTGACGCCACGGCCAGCGCCGTGGGCTTCATCAAAACGGTTCAAGACATCCACAAGACCATCACGGTGCTGGGCGATGTCATCGTGCTGGCCCAAGCCGTGGTCAGCGGCAACGCGCCGCTCATTGGACCCGCCATGGCCCACTTGCTTCAGGATGCGCAGAACGCATAGGTGGCACCAAGGGGGCGATCGGCCCAGCAAAAGGAGCATCGGGCCGACACGCCTTGAGCAAGCCATCGAAAGCATCCAAGGGTAAAGGTGGGCTGACCAAGAAGCCCTGAAACTCATCGCAACCTTGGGCACGCAGCCAGTCGAGCTGCTCGGTGGTTTCCACCCCTTCAGCCACCACGCGCAGACCCAAGGCGCGTGACAGGGTCACGATCAACCCCGTGATGGGCCGCGCTTGGCTGTGCTCATCGACAAAGCTGCGGTCGATCTTGAGCACCGTGATCGGGTAGTGGCGCAAGTAGGCCAAGTTGGAATAGCCGGTGCCAAAATCGTCAATCGAGATGCCAAAACCCAGCTCCCGCAAGGCGTTCAGTACATGCAAGGTGCGCTCATCGTGGCCCAGCAGCACCGATTCGGTGATCTCCAGCTCCATCGCGCAAGGGTCGCAACCCGTTTCATGCACGATGGCTTGGATGGTTTGCAGCAGGGAGGGATCGCCAAACTGGCAGGGTGACAAGTTCACCGAGACCTTCAGCGCCCAGCCCCGCTGACGCCAACGCAGTTCTTGCCGGGCGGCCTGCTCAAGCACCCAAGCACCCAGCTTGCTGATTTGCCCGCTGTCCTCGCACGCCGGGATGAACGCCCCCGGATCGACCAGCCCCCGCTCGGGGTGCCGCCAACGCACCAAGGCCTCGGCCCCCATCAGCTGCCCGGTGGTGACATCGAGCCGAGGCTGATAGAACACCTCGAACTCTTGCTGCTGCAAAGCCACGCGCAACTCGCTCTCCAGCGCCAGCCGGGTCTGCACGGCCGTGTTCAGCTCGGGCACAAAACAAGCCACCCGATGCCGGCCCTGATCCTTGGCGCGGTACATGGCCAAGTCGGCATGGCGCATCAGGGTGTCCATGTCCTCACCGTCACGCGGAAACAAGCACACCCCAATCGACGGGGTCACCCGCACCAGCGCACCGTCTAGCTTGATCGTCCCGGACAACGCACTCAGCAGCCGCGCACCCAAATCCTCCACCTCACGGGCCATATCGGGCGCTGAAACCAGCACCAAGAATTCATCGCCGCCCAAGCGTGCGACCAGATCTTCACTGCGCATTTCAGTACGCAGCCGCTCGGCCACCCGCATCAACAAGGCATCACCCGCCGCATGGCCGAGCGAGTCGTTCACATCTTTAAAGTGGTCAAGATCAATGAACATCAAGACGGCTTGATGGCCACGTAGCCGCAGCTCGTCCAGCCGCGCTTGAAAAGCCTGCGCCACAAAATGGCGGTTTGGCAAACCCGTGAGCGGGTCATGCAGCGACTGGTAATGCGCCCGGGCCTCGGTGAGCTTGAGCTCGCTGATATCGACTTCACTGAACAGCAAGGCCTCACCGCCGGTCACGGCGTCGTGGCAGGCGCGCGCTGCAATTTCGTGCCAACACTCGCCCCGGCTGGTTTTGACTTGGGCAATGCGACGGCCCTGGCCGGTGCGCTGCACATCGTCCAGCAAATGCACCAAATCCTCGGCCTTGGTGAAATGCGCAGACAGCCCTTCGATGGGATCCGCCACGGCATCGCGTGCCGCTGGGTTGCGGTACAGCACCGCGCCGTTGCGCTCAAAAAGCGAAATCATCACCGTGGTGTGCAGCAAAGCCTCGGCACTGCGCAGGGTCTCCGGGTCGCCCTGCTGCACGCCCAAACCCTCGCACAGCATCGCCATGCGGCCGTCCAGCATCTGCATGCCACTGAACATCACCCGCAGCGTGCGCGGCACACCCTTGGGATAGAGCGTCCAAATCTCTGAAAAGCGGGCGTCATGGCGGATGAAATCTTGCTGAAACTGCCGCAGCCGATGCGCGACCGACTCCGTCATATCCACGCCCATGTCACGCGCACTCAGCACCTCCAACGACTCGGCGTTCCAGACTTCCAACGCCCCCGCGTTGGCCCAGACCACCTTGGAGCAGTCGATATCAAACACCCATACCGGGTGGTGGAGACGCCCCAGCACGCTCAACACAGCGTCGGTGGCCACAGGGGCAGCAAAGGTCGGATTCAACATGGCCGCAAGTGTCGCCGTTTCAGCGTGAATCCGGTCAATGACTTGGCATCCACCTCGGTCAATCCGCCCCTTCACATACTGCGCCGATACTGCCCGCCCACTTCGAACAGGGCGTGGGTGATTTGGCCGAGTGAGCAGACGCGCACGGCGTCGATCAGGATGTCGAAGACGTTGTGGTTGTCGATGACGGCTTGTTGCAGGCGTTGGAGTTGGGCCGGGGCGGCATCGGCGTGGCGGGTGTGGAAGTCGGCCAAGCGGGCGAGCTGGCTTTGTTTTTCGGCATCGGTGGAGCGCGCCAGCTCAATGGATTCAGGCACCGGGTCGCCGTGCGGTGAGCGGAAGGTGTTGACGCCGATGATGGGGTACTCGCCGGTGTGCTTTTGCATCTCGTAGTGCATCGATTCTTCTTGGATCTTCGAGCGCTGATAGCCGGTTTCCATCGCCCCCAGCACGCCGCCCCGGTCGGCGATTTTCTCGAACTCGGCCAGCACCGCTTCTTCGACCAATTCGGTCAGCTCGTCGATGATGAACGCGCCTTGATTGGGGTTCTCGTTTTTCGCCAAGCCCCATTCGCGGTTGATGATGAGCTGGATGGCCATGGCGCGGCGCACCGAGTCTTCGGTCGGCGTGGTGATGGCTTCGTCGAAGGCGTTGGTGTGCAGCGAGTTGCAGTTGTCGTAGACCGCGATCAGCGCTTGCAAGGTGGTGCGGATGTCGTTGAACTGGATCTCCTGCGCGTGCAGGCTGCGGCCGCTGGTCTGGATGTGATATTTCAGCTTTTGGCTGCGCTCGTTGGCACCGTACTTGTCGCGCATCGCCACCGCCCAGATGCGCCGGGCCACGCGGCCAAGCACGGTGTATTCCGGGTCCATGCCGTTGGAGAAGAAGAAGCTCAGGTTCGGCGCGAAGTCGTCGATGTGCATGCCGCGCGCCAGATACGCCTCCACGAACGTGAAGCCGTTGGAGAGCGTGAAGGCGAGCTGGCTGATCGGGTTCGCCCCGGCTTCAGCGATGTGATAGCCGCTGATCGAGACCGAGTAGAAATTGCGCACGTCGTGGCGCACGAAGTAGTCGGCGATGTCGCCCATCACCTTCAAAGAAAACTCGGTTGAGAAGATGCAGGTGTTTTGACCTTGGTCCTCTTTGAGGATGTCGGCCTGCACCGTGCCGCGCACGTTGGCCAGCACCCAGGTTTTGATCTTTTGCGCTTCATCCTCGGTCGGCGCACGACCGTTGTCGCGTTGGAAGGTGTCGAGCTGCTGATCGATGGCGGTGTTCATGAACATCGCCAAGAGCGTGGGCGCTGGGCCGTTGATGGTCATGCTCACGCTGGTGGTGGGCGAGCACAGATCAAAGCCGTCGTAGAGCACTTTCAAGTCGTCGAGGGTGGCAATCGAGACGCCCGAGTTGCCGACCTTGCCGTAGATGTCTGGGCGTGGATCGGGGTCGAAGCCGTAGAGCGTGACCGAGTCAAAGGCGGTCGAAAGCCGTTTGGCCGGCAGGCCTTCCGAGACCAGTTTGAAGCGCCGATTGGTGCGGAAAGCGTCGCCTTCACCGGCGAACATGCGGGTCGGATCTTCGCCTTCGCGCTTGAAGGCGAACACGCCAGCGGTGTAGGGGAAGCTGCCGGGCACGTTGTCGAGCATCAGCCATGAGAGCAATTCGCCGTGGTCTTCGTAGCGCGGCAAGGCCACTTTGCGGATCTTGTTGCCGCTCAAGGTGGTGTGGACGAGGTTGGTGCGCAGTTCTTTGTCGCGGATCTTCACCACGTACTCGTCGCCCGCATACGCCTTGACCATGTCCGGCCATTGATTGAGCATCTTTTTGGCGGGGGCCGCCAGCGTGGCCTCGCGCTGCTCGGCCAGCGCGGTCAGCGCATCGACGCCGCGATGTTTGTCCGGGTTGGCAAGCTTGAGCATCCGGGCGCTGGCGCGCAGTTGTTGGATCTCGCGCGCCAGCTGCGCTTGCTGGCGCACCCGGGCTTTGTAGCCGCGCACGCTGTCTGAAATCTCGGCCAGATAGCGCGTGCGGCTGGCTGGGACGATGGGGGTTTGGTGGGTGCTGTGCCGGGTGTTGACACGCGGCAGACGGCCCGCGCCGAGCGGCAGGCCCAGCGTGATGAGGCGGTCTTTGAGCGCTTGGTAAAGCGCGGTCACGCCGTCGTCGTTGAAGCGGCTGGCCATGGTGCCGAACACCGGCATCTGGTCCGGCATGACGGTGAAGGCTTCGCGGTTGCGCTGCACCTGCTTGGCCACGTCGCGCAATGCGTCCAAGCTGCCTTTGCGGTCGAACTTGTTGATGGCAACGAACTCGGCAAAGTCGAGCATGTCGATTTTTTCAAGCTGGCTGGCCGCGCCGAACTCGGGCGTCATCACATACATCGGTACATCGACCAGCGGCACGATGGCGGCGTCGCCTTGGCCGATGCCGGAGGTCTCGACGATGATCAGATCAAAGCCCGCTGCTTTGCATGCGGCCAGCACGTCGGGCAAGGCGGCCGAGACTTCGGAGCCGGTGTCGCGTGTGGCCAAGCTACGCATGTAGACCCGGGGGCCTTGACGCCACGGGCTGATGGCGTTCATGCGGATGCGGTCGCCGAGCAGTGCGCCGCCGCTTTTGCGCCTTGAGGGGTCGATGCTGATCAGGGCGATGTTGAGCGCGTCGTCTTGATCGAGCCGAATGCGGCGGATCAGCTCATCGGTCAGGCTCGATTTGCCCGCCCCGCCGGTGCCGGTGATGCCGATCACGGGGATGCGGCTGCCTTGGGCCACCGCTTGGACCGAGGCGCGCACGGCCGGATCGGCTTGGCCGTTTTCAAGGGCGGTGATCAGCTGAGCCAAGGCGCGCCAAGCGCTCGGGCCGTGGCCTTGCAGCGCCTCAAGCGCCTTGGGGGCGTAGGGCGAGAGATCGAGATCGCAGCGTTGCACCATCTCACCGATCATGCCGGCCAAGCCCATGCGCTGACCGTCTTCGGGGCTGTAGATGCGCACGCCCACGCCCGCCAACTCGCGGATTTCCGCCGGCACGATCACGCCACCGCCGCCGCCAAAGACTTGGATATGGCCGCCACCGCGCGCTTGCAGCAACTCGACCATGTACTTGAAATATTCGACGTGTCCGCCTTGGTACGAGCTGACTGCGATGCCTTGGACGTCTTCTTGCAGCGCAGCGGTAACCACGTCATCGACCGAGCGGTTGTGGCCCAAGTGGATCACCTCCGCGCCCATGCCTTGCAAGATGCGCCGCATGATGTTGATGGCGGCGTCGTGGCCGTCAAACAAGCTAGCAGCGGTGACGAAACGAACTTTGTGGGTCGGAGACTGAGGCGAAACAGCGCTAGGCGAAGCAGTCATGGGCCATCCTGTGGAAAAGAAAAAGCTGCGTGATTTTAGGTGACGTTTACGTAAACGTTAAGTCTTGTGTAGACCTTTCTATTGCCTTATCAAGGCCGGCGATCAGCGCTCAGGCCACTGCATAGGGGGGTATTTTTTGCAGAAAAGTGTGATGCAATGCCGCTTTGATGGCTTGTGGGACTTGTGTATTTTGCGTGTCCTTGCTAGCTGATTTGGCGAAATGAGCGACATACAAGCACGACAAAAACACAGGGAGCCCCTTCAAGCCACGGAAAAAAACCCTTGAAAGTCTTGATCAAGACCGAGGCCGGTCAGACCGAAATGATGCTCAGGCAGCGCGGCCTGTCCCAGCGGCACCGCACCATGCTGATCCTTGTAGACGGCAAACGCACCTACCACCAAGTGCTGGATCTAGCCGCCCAAGTCGGGGTGCCCAAGGCCTACCTTGATGAGCTGCGTGAATTGGGTTTGGTGACGATTGCGGTCACGCATCACGGCCGCAGCAAGTTGCGCCCCGAGATGACGGTGCCCGAACCCAGGCCGTCGATTTGGCAGGGCGAAGTGGATGCACTCGCCACGGATGACGACACCATCGGCATGGGGCTGGCGCTGACCAACAGCGAAATGGCCGCCCTCGATGTCAGTGACTTGGTGATCTCTCAAGCACGTTCTTGCATGCTGCGAGCCCTGCGTTTAGAAGCGCCCATCATGGGGGCGGTGACCATGCTGCGGGTGCGGCGCGCGCGCCATGCGAGTGCCTTGCGGGCGTTACTCACCGAGGTCCATGGCAAGATTAGCGGTGCGCATGAGCGCAGCGAGGCCGCGTTGTTGCTACGACGGGCCTTGACCTTGCTGGCCTGATCGGGGTCAGTTCGCCCGCTTTTTCTTGGTCCGCCCATGAGTTTTCTTGTCATTGATATTGGCAATACCCGCCTGAAATGGGCCATCTACTCTGCGCCAGAGCCTCAAGCCACCCTCTTGCAGCAAGGTGCGGTGTTTTTAGAAACCATCGACACCCTGAGCGAGCGCGAGTGGCACAACGTGCCTGCGCCCACAGCGTTTTTAGGCTGCGCCGTGGCAGGCGACCATGTGCGGCGGCGGGTCGAGGATCAGCTGGAAATCTGGGACTTGGAGCCGCATTGGGTGGCCTCAGAGCTCGCGTCAGGCAGCGTCGTCAATGGCTACGATCACCCGGTTCGGCTGGGTTCAGATCGTTGGGTGGCCTTGGTGGGCGCGCGCCATCGCATGCTTGCCCGGGCCGATCAGCGACCGGCCTTGGTGGTGATGGTGGGTACGGCCGTGACCGTGGATGCCTTGGATGCTGACGGGCACTTCTTGGGCGGCTTGATCCTGCCCGGCTTCGGGCTGATGCTCAAGGCGCTGGAGATGGGCACCGCTGGTCTGAAGGTGCCCACGGGTGAGTTGCGCGACTTCCCCACCAACACCAGCGACGCGCTCATGAGTGGCGGGGCTTGGGCCATTGCAGGGGCGATTGATCGCATGTACGCCCATGTGCAAAAGCGTTGCGGTCAAGAGCCCGCTCTGTTCATGACCGGGGGTGCAGCGGTCAAGCTAGCTCCCATGACGGGGCTGCCTTTCGAGATGGTTGACACTCTCATCTTTGAGGGTCTCCTCAAGCTGGCGTCTGAGCGCCACTATGTTTTTTAATCCACCCCTGAAGTTGAGCCAACGATGCTTTACCTGCGCTGGGCGCTGACCCTGACTCTGGCTTGTGTGCTGGCTTGGTGGCGGACATCGGATCAGCCCGCTGCCCCACAGGCGCGTTTGGCCGCCCCACCCGAAGCGGTAGCGCTGGACCAAGCCTGCGTGATGCTGGCCGAGGGCGGCTTGACGCTACCCACCGCTGAGCGGGCCCAACACCACGCAGTCAGCACGGTGGCCTTGCCGGGCGGGGGGATGCTGGCCTTCTGGTTTGCCGGGACGCGTGAAGGGGCCACTGACGTGACCTTGCTGCGCGCTCAATTCGACGGGCGTGTTTGGTCGCCGGCCCAAGCGGTGCTGACACCCAAGATGCTGTCGCAAAAGCTCGGACGCACGGTACGCAAGCTGGGCAACCCGAGCGTTTGGCTCGATGCCAAGGGCCATTTGCACATGGCGGTGGTCAACGTGACGTTGGGCGGCTGGGCGATGTCGCGTATTGCACATCTGCGCTCGGCCGATCTGGGCTTGAGCTTCGACAGCGCCGAAGATTGGATCACCAGCCCGTGGTGGAACATCTCCACCTTGGTGCGCAGCCCTCCCCTGCCTTTGTCGGATGGCAGCTTCTTGCTGCCGGTCTATCACGAGCTGGTGATCAAGCGGCCCGAGTTGCTGCATGTCTCGGCCGATGGGCGGCTGCTGTCCAAGCGACGCATGGCCTTTGAGCTGGAGCTCTTGCAACCAGCCTTGGCGGTGGGTGCTGATCCAAACCACATCTTGGCCGTGCTGCGCAGTGCCAGCGCCCATGATCCGTGGATCCATCAACAAGAATCAAGCGATGGCGGTCTGACATGGACACCGCCACAGCCGTTGACGCTGCCCAACCCGGACGCCTATGTGGCGCTGGCTTCTTGGCCACAGCGCCGCCTGTGGCTGATGGTCTACAACCCCGAAACCACCACGCGCAAGCGCTTGGCGGTGGCATGGCGTTCTTGGGACGATGCCGAGGGCGAATGGCATACCAGCCCGATGGACATCAGCGAAACGGTCGAAGCCTCCTACCCCAGCTTGGTGGTGCAAGACGGCTATGTCGAGCTGCTCTACACCCAAAATCGCCAAGCCATTGCCCATCGACGCTTGCAAGCGTGCCCGGCCCCGGCGGCGACGGCATCCAAGCCGGCAGCTTCGGGAGCCCCTTGATATGGCACCGCTGCCTTCCGGCGTTTTTCGCCGTCAAAGTGAACCTTCGGCTCTGACGCGCTGGCTGCCATTGCCGTTGCGCATGGCCGCAACGTGGCTGCTGATGTGGCTGCTGATGTTGAGCTTGGCGCGGCTGGCCTTTCACATTGGCTTTGCACCGGCGGGGGTGGACGGGGCTTCTTTGGGGGCTGCGCTCAAGTTGGGTTTGCGCTTTGATCTGCGTTTGGCGCTTTGGCTGGTGCTGCCGGTGCTCTTGGTGGGCTGGATCCCGCTGTTGGCCCCGTGGTCGCGTCAACGCGGCGTGCGCATCGTCTGGCAAATGGGGGTGCTGCTGGTATCGGCGGCGGTGGTGCTGATCTACATCGTGGACGCTGGGCACTACGCCTACTTGCACCAGCGCATCAATGCCTCGGTGGTCAACTTTGCCAAAGATGCAAGCACCTCCGCCGGCATGGTGTGGTCCACCTACCCGGTGCTGCGCTTGTTGTTGGTGTTGGTGGTGTTGGCGGCGGCTTTCACGTGGTTCAGCAAGGCGCTTTTCCGCCAAGGCTTGGATACGGCATGGCCCGGTGTGCCCACCACCCTGAGGCGGCGGGTGCTGTCGCGCACGCTCTGGACGGTTGGCACCGCGCTGGGGGTGCTCTTGGGCATCCATGGCCGCTTTTCACAATACCCCCTGCGCTGGAGCGACGCCTTTGAGCTGCCCGGTGGGGCTTACAGCGCCAGCCTCGCCTTGAACCCGGTGCTGTCGCTCTATGACACCGCCGCCTTTCGCAAGGACACGCCCGATCTAGCGGCAGTGCGCAAGCACTACCCACGCATGGCGGCTTACCTCAAGGTCGATCACCCCAATCTCCAAACGCTTGATTTTTCCCGCCAAGGCGTGCCGCGTGCGGGCGCTTTGCCGCGTCGGCTCAACGTGGTGGTGGTGATGCTGGAGTCTTACTCGGGCTACAAGTCGAGCGTCTTCAACAACCCGCTCGATCCTTCACCCGAGATCGCCAAGCTGGCCAAAGACGGGGTCTTGTTCACCCGCTTGTTCAGCGCCCACGGCGGCACGGCGCGCGGCGTCTTTGCCAGCTTGACGGGCATCCCCGATGTGCAGGTGGGCGACACCTCCAGCCGTGACCAGCAAGCGGTCGATCAGCACCTGATCATGAATGCCTTCAAGGACCACGCGAAGTGGTACTTCATCGGTGGCAGCACCACGTGGGGCAATGTGCGCGGCTTTCTCAAACGCAGCTCTCCCGATCTGCACATCGTCGAGGAAGGCCAATTCAAGGTGCCGGTAAGCGACGTCTGGGGCATCTCGGACCACGATTTGTTCAAGGAAACCCTCCGCCATCTGCATGAAGCCCAAGCCGGTGGCGACAAGCGGCCCTTCTTTGCGGTGGTGCAAACCGCTGGCAATCATCGGCCCTACACCATCCCGCAGGCCGATTTGGGGCCGCCCGATAAGCCCGGACCTTTCCTGCTGCGCGATGTGCCCGCTGATCAGCTGACGGCGGCGGGCTTCAGCTCGGTGCTGGAGTTCAACGCCTACCGCTACCTCGACTGGAGCGTGGGGCGCTTTTTCGAGATGGCGCGCCAACAGCCTTGGTTCAACGACACGGTGTTCATGCTCTACGGCGACCACGGCATCATGGGTCAGCCGGGGGCCAATATGCCGAGCTACTTCGGGCCGCTCGGTCTGACCAACGGCCACA
>NZ_JBYSVC010000025.1:0-31404 GCF_057922285.1 Leptothrix toolikensis (SeqCode) | reverse complement strand
GACTTGACCGTCACCCTGAGCACCATTCCGGCCGATGCTTCTGCCATCAGCGTGCAGCTCCTCGACGTCAACGGTGTACCTATCGCGGCCACCCCTTTGGTAGCTGGTTCGGCCTACACCTTTGCGGCTTTGCCCGATGCGACCTACTCGGCCCGTGTCAGCTACACCGACGCTGCGGGTAATGCATCCGCCTTCACCACGGCAGCCACCCCGATCACGCCGGACACGATTGCGCCTGCCGCTGCGGGTGTGACCTTGTTGCTCGATAGCGGTAACCCCACTGACACGATCACCCATACGGCTGCAATTAGCCTCAGCGCGGTCGAAGCCGGGGCCTTGGTTCAGTACAGCGTCGATGGCGCGCTCTGGGCTTCGAGCTACACCGCGCCCACCACCAACGCCGTCCATACCGTCGATGTGCGCCAGACTGACGCTGCGGGCAACGTCTCGCCCACCGCATCGCTGGCCTTCACGCTCGACACGCTCGCCCCTGTCGCGCCCACCGTCGCTTTGGCCAATGGGGCCACCACACTGACCAACAACGCAGCCCTCGGTCCCATCACGCCCGAAGTCGGTGCCTTGGTCCAGTACAGCGTCGATGGCGGTGCATGGGCCAGCAGCTACGCCGCGCCAACAACCAACACCGCCCACACGGTGGCCGTGCGCCAAACCGACGTAGCCGGCAATATCTCGACCCCATCCTCGCTCGCTTTCACCCTCGACACCCTCGCTCCCAACGCGCTCGGCCTCACGTTCACAGACACCGGCGTTGTGGGTGACGGCATCACCTCAATGGGCACCGTACAGATCACCGGCACGATTGAGAACGGTGCTTTGGTTGAATACGGCACCAAGGATGCCCTCGGCAATCTGGTCTGGGCACCCACCTTCACCGCCCAATCGAGCGTGGCTGGGACGCTGAATCAAGTGTGGATTCGCCAGACCGATGCGGCAGGCAACAGCTCTTTCTTTGATCCGGCGACACCAGCAACCAGCTTCACCTTCATCGCCGCCGACCCGGCACCGACGGTCAGCGTGACGGATACCGGCTCGCTCCAAACCGCACCGGCCTTGGCGATCACCAACAGCAACAGCTTGGCGGTCACGTCAAGCCCACCGGGTGGCACCGCCTTCGAATACTCGCTCAGCCCCACAGGCGCAGTAGGGACATGGGTTCCCGCCACAGCGGTCAACGGCCTGATCAACATCGGTGCCTTGACACAAGGCGCGCAAACCGTGCTCGTGCATTCCCTTGATGGACTAGGCAGGGCCTCAGCCGACACCAGCGTCTCGTTCGTCTTTGACAGCGTGGCCCCGACAGCACCGGGTGCAGCACTGGCATACAACCCCGCAACCCAAGCTGTCAGCGCCCATCTCAGTCTGCCGATGGATGCTGTGGCGGGCGATGTTCTCAACGTGAACATCGCTGATGGGGTGGGTTCGGTGCAAAGCACGCCGATCACCCTGTCCTTGGCCGACATCGCAGCGGGTTCCCTCACCCTGCCCGTCAGCGCCACACTGGTTAACGGCACCACTTACTCTGTCAGCGCCAGCCTGACGGATGCCGCAGGTAATGCATCGGCATCATCGGCGGTCACAGCCACGTCGTCGCTCCTCTTCGATAACGTCGCCCCCGTGATACCCGGGCTGGTGTTGGTGCTGGACAGCGCCAATGCGGGCAACACCGGCGTGCCCAATCCAACAGCGACCGATGGGGTTTCGACCGCCATCGACGTGCGTTTGGCAAGCCTTGAAGCGGCTGCCTCGCTTCAGTACCGCATCAACGCGGGCAGCGTGGCCGGGGGCACGTGGATCAGCATCGACCCCACCACCTTGGGCGTGGACGCAGGTACCGGCCAGCCCGTTCTGAGTGAAGCCCTTTTGTTGGGTGCTACTCCGGCTGACGGCAGCTACACGATCCAAGTGAGCCAGACCGATACCGCCGGCAACGTCAGCCCCGTGCAGACCCTCACCACCACCCGCGACACCAGCCTGAGCGCCTTGAACGGCACCTTCACGGACACGGGCTCCAGCACGGTGGATGGCATCACCTGGGTGGGCACGATGGCCTTGGGCGGCTTGGATGCCAACGTCGATCAAGTCAGCTACACGATCAGCGGCACCGACGCCCAAGGTGTCGCCATCGCCCCGATCACCGGCTTGGTGAATCTGGCGCAACCGAGTCTGGATCTGGGTGCGCTGGCCGGCGGTGATGGCACCTACACCGTGACGCTGGTGCAGGCTGACAAGGCGGGCAACAACAACGCGGCCACGCCGCTGGTGCTGGGGCCGATCACGCTAGATACCGTCGCACCCACGGCACCCGTGACCGCCGACCTCAACCTAAGCGCCATCAAGTTGGGCGCCAACAGCAGCGACGTCACCGTCACGCTGAGCGCTGTGCCTCTGGATGCCACCAGCATCACGGTCGAGTTGCTGAGCAACGGTCTGCCCCTCGCGGGCCTGACACCTTTGGTGGCGGGTTCGGCCTACACCTTTGCTGCGCAACCTGATGCAACCTACTCGGCCCGCGTCAGCTACACCGACACGGCGGGTAATACGTCCGCCACAGCAACTTCTGGCTTGCTGAGCATCGATACCGTCGCCCCCAGCGCACCCAGTGTCGCCTTGGCCTATGACCCACTGACGCTGGCGGTGCATGCCAACGTCAGCTTGCCCGTCAACGCCGTGGCAGGCGATGGCCTGAGCGTGGTGGTGTCCGATGGCGCGGTGCCGCCCAACACCATCCAAACCTTGACGGTCACGCTCACCAGCACCGACATCGGTTTGGGTGCCGTGAGCTTGGCCCTCAACACCGCCTTGCTCACCAGCGGCAGCACCTACAGCGCCAGCGGCACACTGACCGACGCCGCCGCCAACGCCTCAGCAGCATCGGCCCCGGCATCGCTGGCCTTCGACAACATCGCGCCCACTCCGGCAGTGGTCGCTCTAAGCGTCGATAGCGCCTTGGGCGGCACCAACACGGATCTGATCACCAACAACGCAGCCATCACGGTCTCGGGACTGGAACCCGGGGCCGTGGTGGGGTACAGCCTAGATGGTGGCGTGTGGACCCCGACCTACAGCGCCCCAGCGGCCAACGGTGCTCACACCGTGCAAGTGCGCCAGACCGACGCAGCGGGTAACGCCAGCATGGGCAGCCTGAGCTTCACCTATGACACGCAAGCCCCAGCCCAGCCGGTCAACACGGTTTTCACGCCCATCGGCGGAGCCACCCCCACGGCATTGACTGTGAGCCTGCCGGCCTTGGCAGCCGTGGGGGACACCCTGATCTTGAGCGTGCTGGATCTACAAAATGCGCCCGTATCAAGTTCCCAACAAACGCTGGTCGCGGGCGACTTAAGCACCGGCAGCGTCAATTTCTCCTTGGTTGGACTGGTCAACGGCAGCTACCAGATCAAGATCAGCGTGAGCGATGCCGCCGGCAACATCTCGCTGCCCTCGACCCCGCAAGCGCTGCAAATCGGTGCGGCAGGCCCCCTGCCCGCCACCATCGCCTTGGTCAACGACACCGGTTCGGTCAACATCGCCGGCACCTTGACGGATCTGGTCACCACCGATGCCCGCTTGGCTTTCACGTTGGACCCCGCCCCGGGTATCACGGTCGGCTACAGCATCAACGGTGCGCTGCCCCCGCTCGTCACCTACACCGCCCCGACGGCCGAGGGCAACTACACCGTCTCGGTCTACCAAACCAACGTCAATGGCACCACCGTTACGCCCTTCAGCTTTATCGTGGACAAAACATGCCTGAAGCCCACGGTGGCACTCACGGCCGATACCGGGACGTACTGGAACGATGGAGCCACCACCGTGGCCCAAACCACGCCTTTGGGTTCGACGAATGATGGCCGCTTGACCTTGACAGGGCTGGATCCGAACGTGGCGGCGATCACGTATTTTGTGACACCCGTGACAGCTTCCACTGTCCCGGGCTCAGCACCCAGCCCGGGAGGCCAAACAGGGCCATTCACATTGCTCACGAGCGGCCCGACCGCCGTCCTGCCCGCCATCGACCCTGCCACGGGGCTGCCCTTGTTAGCGGATGGCATGTACCAATTCGATCTGGTGCAAATCGACAAGGCCGGCAACGTCTCGGCCACCAGCTCCATCATCTATAACCTCGACACCACGGCCACAGCACCGATGGTGTCCTTGATCAATATCACCCAACCGGCCACCAATACCACCAGCTTCGGGGCCATCGACATCATTCCAACCACCACCGAAATCAGCTATCAGACCGCCATCAGCGTCAACAACGGTCCATGGACAGATGTCAACCACTACGCGCCGGTGCTCGGGCTGAACGATGTTCGTGTTCACGTGATCGACTTGGCCGGCAATGTCTCCCCCGATACGCTGCTGAGCTTCACCCTTGCAAGCGATTCGCTGGTGGCCAACAACGTGCTGCCCACCGTGGCCTTCACGCACGACAGTGCGCCCGGCTTGGTGACGTGGTCTGGCGTCAGTGGCACAGGGAGCACCACAGCCACCAATGCCGACCATCTCACCAACGATGCCAGCCTGACCGTCACGCCCGCAGTAGCCGCCGACACCATCGGCTACAGCGTGGATGGTGGCTTGAGCTGGACAGTTGCCCCCACCCCAGGTACCGCCTTGATCACCCAAACCATGCTGGAAACAGCCCGGGGTAACCCGCTGATCAACGATCTCAATTTCCCGAACTTCGCCTTCTACGTCCACGAAGTCTCGGCGACAGGTTCGGTGTCGCCAGCGGTGCCGGCGCTTCTCACCTTGGATATGGCCGCCCCGATGCAGTCCGTCACCAGTGGGGCCGCGCCTGCAAGCACCGACTTCCAAGGGCTGTATCTGTCGCAGACCAACACCACCTTGGCCACCGCCGTGATGCGCGTCACCTACAACGAAGCGGTGACCTTAGATGCCGGCAACACCCCCGTGCTCCTTGATGCCAATGGCGCGCCCTTAACGGGATACACCGTCACGGTGTTCAACAACGGCGTGGGCTACGACAACACCACGATGCTGGGGGTGCAGCGCGATGCCAGCGGCCAGAACATCATCGACATCATGGAACTTCGTTTCACTGAGACAACCCCCGGCAGCTTTGCTGGCCTGATTGCAGGCAACAGCACCACCCTGCAATTCGTGCCGAAAGCCGAGGTACTTGTCACTGACATGGTGGGCAATGCGGTGAGTACCGGGTGCAACTATGTCGATTGGTTCAGTGCTGCCACCCCAAGCACCCTCTGGCAAGTTCACACCACCTTGCCCTGAGCAAGGCTCAGCGCGTTGCGTGTTACCAACCGATAACAAATCCTCAACAATCCCTTGGGCCTGCTTTTGCAGGCCTTTTTTTTACATTCCAGCATCAAATCTGCACGGGGGCCTTGGAAGATTGGTCTGACAATCGCGCTCACTTCAAAAAGAGCCGACCGTCCCCCGACGACCGATCCCACGAAGCTCCATTTCTGTGCTGGCATGAATTCGACCCGATTTCTCATGGACCGTCCCCGTTGGTTGCCCCCTCTTCTGGCTTTGACCTTGGGGCTGGCTGCCACGGCTCAAGCGCAGCAGGCACCCATCCCTGCACCACCACAACCGGCCTCTGCATCGGCCTCCGCATCGGCCCCAAGCCCTGTTAGGGCCGGTGGCTTAAGCGGTGCGTTGCAAGCCGCGCTGCAAAACCACCCCAGCGTGCGCAAAACCATCGCCGAACGCGAAGCCACAGCAGCAGGTGTCGATGAAGCGCGCGCGCATTACCTGCCGACGATTTCAGGCCAAACCAACCAAGGTGCCGATAAAAACGTCACCTGGGGCCTGATCCGGGTGCAACAGCCCATTTGGGCCGGCGGCAAGATTGATGCTGGAGTAGACATCGCTGAGTCGAAGCTGAGTTCATCGCAGTGGGCCGTGCTTGAGTCCCGTCGCCAGCTGATGGAACAAACCACCATGGCCTACGTGGCGGTGATCGGCAACAAAACCCTGCTGCTCACGGCCCAAGAAGGCGTGAGCGCCCATGAGAAGCTGCTCGACTTGATTCGCCGCCGCCGTGAAGGTGGGGTGGCGTCGGATGCGGATATCCGCCTTGCCCAAGCCCGGCTGGCCAGCGTGCGCACCCAAGCCAAAGACTTTGCCGGACAAGTGCGTCGCCAAGAATTGGAGCTGTCGATTCTCACGACAGGTCACGCCGGTGCCGATGCGCCCTTGCCCACGCTCTACATGAACTGGGAGGCCCCTCAAGAGCTGCTAAGCCAAGCCCGCGATGCCTCGCCCGCCGTCCGGCGCAAACGCCAAGATGTCGTCACCGTCACGCACGAAACCGAGCTGCACCAAGCTGAACGCTGGCCGATGATCTCGCTGCGGGTCGATTCGGACGTCGGACCGACCCCCACGGTCTACAACCAACCCCGCACCCGCGCAGGCGTCTACGCCGAGGCCAATGTGGATGGTGGCGGCTTTGTCGGCTATCAGCGCGTCAAGGCCGATGCCGCCCGACTGGTCGCCGCCCAAGAAGATGTAGCGGCAGCCAACTTTGAAGTGGACCGGCGCTTGCAAGTGCTGCTCAACGACCGCGAGCTGGCCACGCAGCAACTGGGTGACCACGAAATCGTGGTCCAAACCCAAGAAATGTCGCTTGAATCGTCCCTGCGTCTGTACGACGCCGGCCGCAAGAATTGGGTCGATGTGCTCAACGCGCAACGTGAGTTGCTTGATGCGCGTCTGAACCGAGATCGGGCACGGATGACGGCCAATGACGCTCAGCTTCGCATCGCTGTGATGTGTGGCACCCTTGATGCGTTGGCCGGACTGGAGTAATTGGCTATGAATTCCGCAGAGATCTATCCCCAACTCACCCCCGAGGCGGTACTGGCGTTGTTGCAACGGCAGAAACTGCCGGTGGTGATCGAGTCGGTGCAATCGGCCTTTGAGCGCTTGAGCAAAGAGGGCATCCTCGACGGCCAGTCCCCCGGCGTGGTGGTACAAAAAGTGCTGGCTTTGTGTGCCCGCCAACCCTTGAGCGTGACCCAGACCTCCGGCCTAGAGTGGGACCGCCGCGCGGTGCCTTCGCTGCTCTGGGAAGGCAGCCGTTGGCTGGTGGCGGACCGCATCGATGACGAGTTGGTGCTGTTTGACACCGCCGGCACACCGCTTGACGCCGGCACACCGATTCCCGATCACGCCCGGGTGCTGCATCTACAAAAAGCCGCCCCACCGCAAGCCAAGGACGAGCACGACTTGCGCCAAAGCCCCTCAGCGCGCATGGTCTGGGTCGAGATGATGCGCAACCGGCGCTGGGTGGTCGAGGTGACCGCCGCCACCATCGCGGTCAACGTCTTTGCGATCTTTACCTCGCTGTTCAGCATGCAGGTCTATGACCGCGTGGTGCCGACCTTTGCCTACACCACCTTGTGGGCCCTGACAACCGGCTTGCTGCTGGTGTCGGTGATCGACTGGGCATTCAAAGAAATTCGCTCGCGCATCATCGACCGGCTTTCCTGCGATGTCGATAAAGCGGTCTCGCAGCGCATCTATGACCACTTGCTGCGCCTGCGCGCCGACAAACGCCCGCAGAGCTTGGGCACCTTGGCCGCTCAGGTCAACAGCTTGGACACGGTGCGGCAGTTCTTTGCCTCAGCGGTCATTTTCACGATCGTGGACTTGCCTTTCGGGCTGTTGTTCTTGGTGATGATCGGCATGATTGCGGGCTGGCTGGCCAGCGTTTACATCATCGCTTCAGCCCTGCTGCTGCTGCTGGGCCTGATCGCACAACGCCAGCTCGCTGAGTTGTCACGCACTGAAATGCGCCGCAGCCACGAACGCCAAGGCATGCTGGTCGATACCCTGCAAGGGGTCGAGACGATTCAATCGCTCAACGCCGGCTGGCGTTTTTCGCGGCTGTGGTCGGATCTGACGCGCAACATCGCCGAAACCGGCATGAAGAACAAGGTCGTGACCAGCGCAGTGCTGAACTTGGCCGGCACGATTGCCAACTTGGCCTATGTGGCGCTGATCGTGGCGGGCGTTTACCTGATCGAAGAAGGCTCGCTGACCATGGGCGGCTTGGTCGCTTGCTCGATGCTGGGCAGCCGAGTGATCTCGCCGATCACGGCGGCCGTCCAAAAGCTCACGCAGTGGCAGTACGTCAAGGAAGCCCTGCAAATGGTGGACAAGATCCTCAGCCTTGAAACGGACCGCCCAGCCGGTCAGACCTTGCTGGCCCCGGCCACGCTAGAGCCCAGCGTCGAACTCGAAGGCGTGCGTTTTGCCTACCAAGGCGTGCCGGTGCTGCGGCTGAATGTGCCCACTCTCAAGGTCAAAGCGGGGGATCGCATCGTCATCCTCGGCGCCAACGGCGGCGGCAAATCCACCTTGCTGAAAGTCGCTGCGGGCTTGTACCGCGCCAGCGAAGGCCAGGTGCGCATCGGCGGGGTCGAGATCGGCCAGATTGATCCGGGCTTGCTGAGCAAGCAACTGGGCTACTTGCCCCAAGACGTGCATCTGTTCAAGGGCACGCTACGCAGCAATATCGAGCTGCGCGGCGGTGAAAGCGACGAGCGCTTTATCGACGTGGTCAAGATGCTGGGCCTGGACCGCATCGCGGCCGACAACCCGAAAAATCTGGATCTCGAAATCGCTGAAGGCGGCCAAGGCTTGTCAGGGGGGCAGCGTCAGATGGTCGGTATCGCCCGGTTGATGATGGCGCGCCCGCAGATCTGGTTGCTCGATGAGCCCTCGTCTGCGCTGGATGCCGAAGCCGAGGCCCGTTTGATCCAAGCGCTGCGCACCGTTCTGCGGCCCACCGACATCCTCATCATCGCCTCGCATCGCCCGCAGATGCTGGCCCTTGCCACCCGCGTCATCGTGATGCAGCGCGGCATGATCGCCGCCGATGGCACCCCGCAGGCGGTGCTGGCCCCACCGAAGATGGTCAACCCGGCCGCCACCGCTGCGGCCACAGCACAAACGGCACCCGCCGTTGTTCAGGTCCCGAAGGAAGTCTCGCATGGTCACCACATACTCCGTCAGCACGCTTGATGATCCGACCCAACACCGCCCGCGTCCCACACCGAAAGGTGGCGGCGGCAACAAAGCCTCCATCGTCTTGTGGCTGATGATTCTCTTGATGATCGTGGCGCTGATCTGGGCCTCGGTCGCCCGCGTCGATCAAGTCACCCGCGCCACCGGCTCAGTGATTGCCAGCAGTCGGGTCCAAGTGATTCAAGCCGTGGATGGTGGGGCCTTGGCGGAGCTCAAAGTCAAGGAAGGTGACCGCGTGGAACGGGGTCAGGTTTTGGCGCAACTGGAGCAAGGCCGCTCGGCGGCTGCGGTGGCCGAAATCGACGCCAAGCTCGCGGCCTTGCGCGCTCAAGCCATGCGACTGCGCGCCGAAGCGCTGGATGCAGCAGAACCGGTCTTTCCTCCTGAGTTGCTGAGCAACTTCCCGGAAGTGATTTCGGCGCAGCGTGCGCTCTTTCGGCAAAAACGCAGCGGTCTGCAAGAAGAGCTGCGCACCCTCAAAGTCGCCGTGGCCTTGGCCACTGAAGACGCTGGCTTGATCAGCCAGCTCGCAGCCAGCGGCGATGTCAGTCGCTCGGAAGTGATCCGCGCCCAGCGCGCCTTGAACGAAGCCGATGCCCAATTGGTCAATCGGCGCAACAAATACTTCCAAGATGCCCGCACCGAGCTGGCTAAGGTGGAAGACGATCTGGGCCAAGCTGAGCAAGTACGCACCCAACGCGCTCAGCAAGTGATGGACAGCGTCATCAAAGCCCCCGTGGGTGGCATTGTCAAGAACGTGCGCATCACCACCCAAGGCGGTGTGTTGCGTGCAGGCGATGAGCTGTTGCAGATCGTGCCGGTCGATGACCAGATGGTGATTGAGGCCAAGGTTCGGCCGTCTGAGATTGCGCAGATCAAGCCGGGCCTGCCGGCCAACATCCGCTTCGACCCCTTTGACTACACCGTCTACGGGGCCGTGGCCGGCAAGGTGACCTACGTCAGCGCCGACACCCTCAAGGAAGACACCCGCACGGGCGAACAAACCTACTACCGTGTTCACATCGCCACCTCGGCTGCCCCCGTGCGCACCCAAACCGGCAATGTGCTGGAAGTGCTGCCCGGGATGACGGCGCAAGTCGATATCCGCACAGGGGATCGCAGCATGATGGACTACTTGCTCAAGCCCCTGCGCAAAACACTGACCGAGTCCTTGGGGGAGCGGTGAAATCGACGAGTACGCGCTCCGGACTGGCCACACTCACGTTGGTGGACCGTCATGAAGATCAGCGCGCTAGCTTGGCGCGCTACTTTCAAGCGTCTGGCTTTACCGTCAGGCAGCTCACCAGCTTGGAGCCCTCCAACGAAGAAGGGGCCATTGAGACCACCGATTTGCTCTTGATCGCGCTGGAGCAGCCCTTGATGCCCGAGCTCAACTTGCTCAGCAGTCTCAAATCCAAAACCACCATCGGCTGCATCGCCTTGACCACCCGGCCAGCTTTGCAAGATCGCATTGCGGCTTTGGATGCTGGGGCCGACATGGCGTTCATCAAAACCATCGATCGCATGGAGCTGCTCGCAGCGGTGCGGGCGCTGATGCGGCGCTTGCCGCTCACGCCTGCGGCACTGCCGCCCCGCTTGGCAGACACACCGTCTACCTTTCTCGGCAGTCCGCCACAACACCATCCAAGTCGGCCACTTTCATCCCGGTCAGCAAGCGGGCACCACTGGAGCTTGCACTTCGCCAGTTGCACCCTCGCCAGTCCAGAAGGCCTGCATCAAACCTCCCTGACGTCGGTCGAATTTGATCTACTGGCGGTGTTGATGGCCAGCCCACAACACACCCTCAGCAAGGTCGAGATCCTGACTGTCTTGGGGGGCACGCCCACGGGGGAAGAAGCCGATCAGCCCGTCTCGATCCGGTTTCATCGCGTCGAATCCGCCTTGTCGCGCTTGCGGAAAAAAGTGCAGCGACTCTTCGGCATGGCCCTGCCCGTGCGTGCGGTCTTCGGCGAGGGCTTGGTGTTTACCGCACAGGCGCGCCTCGAATAAACCCCTCAGACGACGCCGCCTAGTTCACTGCCGGCCGTAGGTGTCTTCAAAGCGCGTGATGTCATCTTCACCCAGATAAGAGCCGGACTGGACCTCGATGATTTCCAAGGGCACGCGCCCCGGATTACTCAGGCGATGCACCTCACCCAGCGGGATGTAGGTGCTCTGGTTTTCGGTCAGCAAGATCTTGCGCTCGCCACACGTCACCTCGGCCGTTCCCGAGACCACCACCCAATGCTCGGCCCGGTGGTGATGCATCTGCAAGCTCAGGGACGCCCCGGGTTTGACCAAGATACGTTTGACCTGAAAACGCGGCCCAGCGTCAATGCTGTCGTACCAGCCCCAAGGTCGTGACACCTTGCGATGTAAGCTCGGCTCACCGCGATCCTGCGCACTCAGCCGCGTCACGATCTTTTTGACTTCTTGGCTGCGCGCACGGTCAGCCACCAACACGGCGTCGGCGGTTTCAATCACCACCACATCGTCCAAGCCAATGACGCTCACCAGTCGGCTGGTGGCATGCACCAAGGTATTGCGGCTGTCTTCGACAAGGACATCGCCTTGCACCGCATTGCCTGCGTGATCTTTATCGGCCACTTGCCAGACGGCATCCCACGCACCGAGATCGTTCCAACCGGCGGCCAAGGCCACCCGTCGAATATCGAAGGCACTGCCCGGGCAACGCTCCATCACGGCGTAATCCACCGATTCGGACGGCACCAAAGCAAAGGCCGCCCGATCAGGCCGCACAAAGGGGCCATCGGTTTGACGCAGTGCCCACGCCGCTTCGCACGCCGCCAAGATGTCGGGCCGGAACTGGGTCAAGGCAGCCAGCCAGACGGAGGCCTTCAAGACAAACAAGCCACTGTTCCAGCTGTAGTGACCACTTTCCAGATACTTCTGAGCGGTGGCCAAGTCGGGTTTTTCAACAAACTCCGCCACCGGCACCGCCCCGAAAGCTGATGTATCGCTATGGCTGTCAGCCGCACAGCGGATATAGCCATAGCCGGTTTCAGGCCGATCAGGGGTCACACCCAAAATAATGATCGCGCCATCTGCCGCCGCTTGAACTGCTTGGTTCAGCGCCGTAGCAAATGCTTGAGGATCGGCCACGGTTTGATCAGCGGGTGTCACCACCAAGACCGGATCATCGCCCGACGCCGCCGCTTGCAACGCTGCCAGCGTCAAAGCGGCCGCCGTATTACGCCCCATGGGTTCAAGCAAAACCGCACTTGGCTCGGTTTTCATATCGCGCAATTGATCCAAGACCAAGAAGCGATGCTCTTCGTTGCCCACGATGAGCGGTGCCGCCACGCGCATGCCCGCAAGCCAAGGCCCTTGTGTCAACCGCGAGGTCGCGAGCTGAAACAAACTCTGGTGGCCTGTCAGCACCAGAAACTGCTTGGGAAACCCGGCACGTGACAGCGGCCAAAGCCGTGTACCACTGCCGCCGGCCATGATGACGGGCCAAACCGCCACGTTCAACGTCGATACGTCAGGGGCACAAGAACCGGGAGAAAACAAGGAATGGGCGTGCATGAGCAAGATCAAGGGAGAAGGGTTGGGCCATTCTGCCTGCCACAACTGACGTAAACCGGGGATGGTTACGGCGCAGCACAGTCGGTAGAATGAAACGCTTCCATCGTTTTTGTAAATATTCGTTTACATCAGGGAGCGTCAAGCCAAGTTTGCTCATCTTCAACGAAGATAGCAATACATGGGAAAATATCCCATATTGAATCGACACTCCCCTCTTGACCCTTTTAGATCAGCCACCATCCGATGGTTCCTTTCATCGCATCCTTGGGCACTGCGTTTTTAGTGACGTTCTTGGTGGTGTGGTCGTCATCCTTGCACGTCCATCTCTCTGGCGACATCGATGATGGTCAGCCACAGAAGTTTCATGGCCGAGACGTTCCTCGTATCGGCGGGGTCAGCATCCTGCTCGGCTTGCTCGCAGGCTTGGCGTGGGAATCACCTTTTGATACACCTGACTTTCGAGATCTCGTGCAGCTCACCGGCTGCGCCAGCATCGCTTTTGCAGCCGGCCTGATTGAAGACCTGACCAAACGCGTCACACCCAAGGTGCGCCTGCTTGCCACTGTTTTGGCGGCGGCGACCGCCTTGTGGCTGGTTGATGGCGTCATTGAGCGCTCCGGGATTCCGGCCCTTGATCTGCTCCTCCAGCTCGAAGCCTGGCAGGTCGCCCCCATCGCCATCGCCGTCACGCTGTTCGTCGTGGCGGGTGTATCCAACTCGGTCAACATCATCGACGGCTTCAATGGGCTGGCCTCTTTGTGTGTCACCCTGATTCTGGGTGCCTTGGCGTGGATCGCTTACGAACTCGGCGATGCCTTGGTGCTGCAAGGTGCTTTGCTGGGCTTGGGTGCTGTGCTCGGGTTTTTTGTCTGGAATTACCCCCGAGGTCTGATCTTCATGGGCGATGGCGGGGCCTATTTGCTGGGGTTTTGGATTGCCGAGTTAAGTGTCTTGCTGGTGCATCGCAACCCCAGCGTGTCACCGTTTTTCCCGCTGCTGGTCTGTGCTTACCCGATCGTGGAGACGCTGTTTTCGATGTATCGCCGCAAGGTGATTCGGGGCCGCCATATGGGGGCGGCCGATGCAGCGCATCTGCACAGCCTGATCTACCGCCGCTTGATGCGTTGGGCGGTGGGCCGACATGACGCAGCCAGCTTGCTGCGGCGCAACTCCATGACCTCCCCTTATCTCTGGGCTTTGAGCGCGCTGTCCATCGCCCCAGCCTTGATTTTTTGGGACAACAGTGCCGTTCTCTGCGGCTTGATCGTGGCGTTCTGTTGGGTCTATGTAGCGCTTTATCGCTCCATCGTACGTTTCCATACGCCCCATCTGCTGCTGCGCAAAACAGCCCCTTGCGCACTCGCCGTAGCCCCTGCACATGACTCTGCGGGATAATCCCGCCCCTATGACCGATTCTGCCCGGGCCGACTTGGCCGCACCGTCCGCACCGCTGCGGTTCGATACCTTGCCGCTGGACGCCAAACTCCAGCTCGCCATCCGTGACGCAGGCTATGCGCACATGACGCCGATCCAAGCCCAAGCCATCCCCGTGGTGCTTGCTGGTCAAGATGTGATGGGGGCAGCGCAAACCGGCACAGGTAAAACCGCCGCGTTCGCCCTGCCCTTGCTGCAAAAAATGATGCGGCACGAGAACGCCAGCGCCTCACCCGCCCGGCATCCCGTGCGCGCCTTGGTGCTGACCCCCACCCGCGAGCTGGCCGATCAAGTGGCGAGCAATATCCGCAACTACGCCAAGCACAGCCAGTTGCGGGTGGCTTGCGTGTTCGGTGGCATCGACATGGCCCCCCAAACCGCCGAACTCAAGCGCGGCGTCGAGGTCTTGATCGCCACCCCAGGGCGGCTACTGGACCATATCCAGATCAAGAACTGCCAACTCGGCCAAGTTGAATATGTCGTGCTCGACGAGGCCGACCGGATGCTCGACATCGGCTTCCTGCCCGATCTACAACGCATCCTGAGCTACCTGCCCAAGGCACGGCAGACCCTGCTGTTTTCGGCCACTTTCTCGCCCGAGATCAAAAAGCTGGCCCAAAGCTACCTGCAAAATCCCCTCTTGATCGAGGTGGCGCGGGCCAACGCCAGTGCCACCACGGTCGAGCAGCGTTTCTACCGCGTCCACGACGACGACAAGCGCCAAGCTGTTCGCCACATCCTGCGCGAGCGCAACATCAACCAAGCGATTGTTTTCGTCAATTCCAAGTTGGGGGCAGCTCGTCTGGCTCGCTCTTTTGAGCGCGACGGTTTCAAGACCGCTGCGCTGCATGGCGACAAGTCGCAAGACGAACGCTTGAAAGCCTTGGAGGCCTTCAAAGGCGGCGAGGTCGAACTCCTGATCGCCACCGATGTGGCCGCCCGGGGCTTGGATATCGCTGACTTGCCTGCCGTTTTCAACTTCGACATCCCCTTCCACGCCGAAGACTATGTGCATCGCATCGGTCGCACCGGCCGGGCGGGGGCCTCGGGGTTGGCCGTCTCGTTGGTCACCGCGTCGGATGCCCGGCAAATGGCCGAGATTGAAAAGCTGGCTCACAAGACGCTCGACATCGAAGCCCTCGAACTCGATGACGGTCGCCGTCCGCCCTATCGTCGCCCCCGACGTGAGGGCGACGAGCCCGAAGCCTCTCAAGAGGTCTCGCAAGCTACGGCCTTGGCACAGCCACCATCACCACCATCACCACCATCACCACCGCGTGCGGCCCCGCCAGCGGCCTTCGAGCCGGCTCCGGCTCGGCCGCGGAATCCGTATCCGCCGCGCCGCTCAGCCGACCCGTTTTTTGATCGTCCCTACGAGGCGGACCAAAACGCCAATCCGATGTGGGATCAGGGCGAGGCCACCCACACCGCAGGGGGCTCGTCACTGGTGTCACGTCACATCAAACCACGCCGCCGGGTTGCCGCTTTGCTGACGTTGCCGTTGCCGGTGCCCAACAGCGACACGAGCAGCAGCTGAGACCCGCTCAGCGCTCAACTCGCCAAAAACGAAAATACGGCGGGCACCTGTGAAGGTGCCCATGCGGCCAGGGATGCAGCCGACTCCTTGCGCCAGTCTCCCACCCGCAAGGTGCGTACCGCCTCTGCACTCAGCGTCAGGCCACAGCTCACGCTGAGCCAGGTGGTGGGTTGCAGATCGCGCAGCAAGGCGGCCAGCAGCGCCGCATTGCGGTAGGGCGTCTCAATCAGCAACTGCGTTTGTTGCCAACGGCGGGAATGGTTTTCCAGCTCCTTGAGCCGCTTGGCACGCTCGCTGGCTTCGGTCGGTACATAGCCCACAAACGCAAAGCTTTGGCCGTTCAAACCACTGGCTGCCAAAGCCAACATCAGCGAGCTCGGCCCCGACAAGGGCACCACCCTCACCCCCAAGCGGTGGGCCGCCTTGACCAGCAAGGCACCCGGATCGGCCACGGCGGGCAGACCCGCTTCGGAAAGCAGCCCCACGTCGTGACCCGCCTGGGTCGGTGCCAACAAGAGCCCCAGATCGGGCTCGGTACGGCCCCCCTCGCTCTGTCCTTTTTGAGGCCTGGGCAATTCGGTCAACGCGATCTGCTGCAAGGGGCAGCCCAGCGGCACCACCTGATCGACGCGCTTCAAAAAAGCGCGCGCGCTCTTGGCGTTCTCGACCACCCAAAAACGCAGCTCGGCGGCGCGCCGGATCACGCCCATGGGCAGCACGTCGTGCAGATCGGGCTGAGGAGCTCCATCAGCTACCGTGCCCAAATCCAAGGTGTTGGGCATCAGGATCAAATGCCCTTGGTTTGTGTTCGCGCCATGCACACCGCCGCTCATGCTGGCTCCTTCGTGGTGGCAGCCAACACCGCCAGTGGGTCCAGCCCCGCTTGACGCAGAAGCTCACTGGTACGGATCAGCGGCAAGCCAATCAGCATGGTTGGATCATCCGAGTCAATCGCCTCCAGCAAGGCGATGCCCAAGGTTTCACAGCGCGCGCTGCCCGCACAGTCGTAAGGCTCATCAAGACGCAGATAGGTCGTGATGTCACGGTCGCTCAAGGCGCGAAAACGGACCCGTACTTCACCGTGGCAACCCGCCACAAAACCCGTCCGGGGCCGATGAACCGCGACCGAGGTATGAAAGACCACGCTTTGACCACTCATGGCGCGCAACTGCGC
Organism: Leptothrix toolikensis (SeqCode); assembly: GCF_057922285.1. Lineage (NCBI taxonomy): Bacteria > Pseudomonadati > Pseudomonadota > Betaproteobacteria > Burkholderiales > Sphaerotilaceae > Leptothrix > Leptothrix toolikensis (SeqCode). The sequence continues at coordinate 14,665 of NZ_JBYSVC010000025.1, read as the reverse complement.
AAAAGCCCGCTCGAAGCCGCCCGGCTTACCCATGGGCTGCCCGGCGAGTTCAGCGACCTGATCAGAGCCAACGACCACCACGTCATCCGCACACATCTGGGCCACCGCTGCGGCCTTAGCGTGCGCCAAACGCAGCGACAGCGCAGCCGGAGACTCTGCGGCCAGCGGTGTTTCATCCACCTGAGAAGCCATCACATCGAACGGCAAGCGCAAACGCTCCAACAACTCACGCCGATAGCGCGAGGTGGAGCCCAGAATCAGGCGTGGCCAGGACGCAGGAGCAGAAGTGATGGCAGCGGAGAGCGACATGGCAGACATACAGGATGAAAAGCTAGAAAAGCCGCCATTGTCGTGGCCTTACACTGCCGGCCATGAAATTGCGCGAGTTCCACCCCGAACGTCTCGATGTCCTGGCCTTTGCGACCGATCACGGCACGCTTGAAGGCCACGTGGACCTCCAGACCATGCTCCGACTGCGGGCCGGCTTCCACGCCGACGCCACAGATCCCACCACTTGGACCCAAGGCAGCTGGCAAGTCACGGCTGAACTGCGGCCCCAGAGCAAAGGCGGACCGCAAGTCTGGTTGCATCTGCAAGCCGAGACCGCTGTGCCACTGGAATGCCAACGTTGCTTACAGACCGTCCAAGAACCTTTGACGGTGGATCGCTGGTTTCGCTTTGTGGCCACCGAAGCCGAAGCCCAACAGCTCGACACCGACGCGGATGAAGACATCTTGGTGTTGAGTCGCGCCTTTGATCTATTGGCGCTGATCGAAGACGAATGGCTCTTGGCCCTGCCCTTGGTGCCCGTCCATGACGCCTGCGATCTTGCGCCCTACGCCCGATCAGAGGCGCAAGATGCCGAGGCCTCCGAGGGCGATGAGTCACAAACACTCCATCCTTTTGCCGCTCTGGCCAAGATGAAACTCGACACCCCTTGATCATGGTGATATGATCGAAGGCTTTTCTCGTCTGAATCTTCTCGGAAGAGCAGGAGTGCACCATGGCCGTCCAGCAAAACAAGAAATCCCCCTCCAAGCGCGGTATGCACCGTTCGCACAATGCATTGAACACTCCGGGTACGGCCATTGAGCCGACGACCGGAGAAGTACATATGCGCCACCACATCAGCCCGACTGGGTTCTACCGTGGTCGCAAAGTACTCAAAACCAAGGCTGACGCCTGATCTCAGCGCCATTTGAGCCCGTTCGGCTGATGTTGCGGCCGGGGTCTCGCCTGCCAACGGACGTCAGCCCGCTTTGAATTCGGTTGCCCCTCTGGATCGCCCTGTCCGCCTCGCGGTGGACTGCATGGGCGGTGATCATGGCCCCTCCGTCACCCTGCCCGCGTGTCGCGCCTTTTTAGAGCGTCATACGCAAGCAGAGCTGTTGTTGGTCGGGCGTCCTGAAGCACTTGCAGCCGCCCAAGGGTGGCCGCGTTGCACCTTGATCGAGGCCACCGACGTGGTCGCCATGGATGATCCCATCGAAGTTGCCCTTCGCAAGAAGCGCAACTCCTCGATGCGCATCGCCATTGCCCAAGTCAAAGCAGATGACGCCGGTTTGGCGGCAGCGGATGCGTGCGTCTCGGCGGGTAACACCGGCGCGTTGATGGCGGTCGCCCGCTATCTACTCAAGACGCTGCCTGGCATTGATCGGCCAGCGATTGCCTCGGTCATGCCCAATCAAAGCGGTGGTTACACCACCATGCTGGATTTGGGGGCCAACGTCGATTGCAGCGCCGATCACTTGCTGCAATTCGCTGCCATGGGCAGCGCCCTTGTGGCGGCCGTCGATGGCAAAGACAACCCCAGCGTGGGGCTGCTCAACATCGGCGAAGAGATGATCAAGGGCAACGAGGTCATCAAGCGCGCTGGCGAGCTGCTGCGCGCTGCCGGAGCAGCGGGTCACCTCAACTTCTACGGCAACGTGGAAGGCAACGATATTTTCAAGGGCACCACCGATGTGGTGGTCTGCGACGGGTTTGTCGGCAATGTCGCCCTCAAAACCGCTGAAGGTCTCGCCAGCATGGTGTCCAACCTGCTCAAGCAGGAATTCAGCCGCAACCCCTGGACCAAGATCGCTGCGCTGGCTGCGATGCCGGTTCTGAACCGTTTCAAGCGACGCGTCGATCATCGGCGCTACAACGGTGCAGCCCTCTTGGGTTTGCGTGGTCTGGTGTTCAAGAGCCACGGCTCGGCCGATATCATGGCCTTTGGCAATGCGCTGGACCGGGCGCATAACGCCGCCCAGCATCGCCTGCTGGACCAAGTGCGTGGTCGCATCCATGAAACCCTTCAGGCCTTGCCCGCCGCATGATGAGCACATCCTCTTCTTCGTCGATTTCCCCGTCCATTCGCTACGCCCGCATCACCGGCACCGGCAGTTATCTGCCCCCCCGCCGACTCAGCAACGCCGACATGGTCAGCGAGTTGGCCTCGCGGGGGCTAGAAACCTCCAACGAATGGATCGTTGAGCGCACCGGCATCCAAGCGCGTCACTTTGCCGACGCCGACACCTTTGCCAGCGATCTGGGCACCCAAGCGGCTCAGCGCGCCATGGAAGCCGCCGGCGTCACGGTGGCCGACATCGACTTGTTGATCGTCGCGACCTCAACACCTGACATGGTGTTTCCGTCCACGGCGACCATCGTGCAGCGCAAGCTCGGCATCACCAACGGCTGCCCGGCCTTTGATATGCAAGCGGTCTGCTCGGGTTTCATCTACGCGCTCACCGTGGCTGACGCGATGATCCGTGCCGGCACCGTGCGCCACGCGTTGGTGATCGGTGCCGAAGTTTTTTCACGCATCCTTGATTTCAACGACCGCACCACCTGTGTGCTGTTTGGTGACGGCGCAGGCGCAGTGGTGCTTTCCGCCAGCGAAACGCCGGGCATCATGGCCACTGACATGCACGCCGATGGCCGCCACCTCGACATCCTCTGCGTCCCCGGGCATGTCTCGGGCGGCAAGATCACCGGCGAGCCGCTGCTGCGCATGGACGGTCAAGCGGTGTTCAAGCTTGCCGTGGGCGTGCTTGAAGACACTGCCCGCGCTGTGCTGGCCAAGGCGAATCGCACCGCCGCCGACATCGACTGGCTGATCCCGCATCAGGCCAACATCCGCATCATGAACAGCACCGCCCGCAAGTTGAAGCTGCCGATGGACAAGGTGATCGTCACCGTCGATCAGCACGGCAACACCTCTGCGGCGTCGATCCCCTTGGCGCTTGACCATGGCGTGCGCAGCGGCCGTGTGCAACGCGGCCAGACCCTGCTGCTCGAAGGCGTGGGGGGCGGCTTCACCTGGGGCGCCGTCCTGGTGGATTTCTGAGTTTCTTGACCATCGCTTGACCATTGCGCTACCGACCATGACAGCTTTTGCCGCTTTTGCGTTCGTCTTCCCTGGCCAGGGTTCGCAGTCGGTGGGCATGCTTTCGGCTTGGGGGGACCACCCCGCCGTGCGTGCCACCCTTGAAGAAGCCAGCCAAGCCCTCGGCGAGGACGTGGCCAAACTGATCACCGAAGGCCCGAAAGAGTCGCTCGACCTGACCACCAACACCCAGCCCGTGATGCTGACGGCCGGCATCGCCAACTACCGTGCTTGGCTCGCAGAAGGCGGCCCGCTGCCTGCTGCGGTGGCCGGTCACTCGCTGGGCGAATACACCGCGCTGGTCGCCGCTGGTGCCCTGAGCTTGGCGGACGCGCTGCCCTTGGTGCGCCTGCGCGCCCAAGCGATGCAAGACGCCGTGCCCGTGGGCACCGGCGGCATGGCGGCCATCCTCGGCTTGGATGCCCAAACCGTGCGCGAAGGCTGCATCAAGGCCGCCCTTGAATCCGGCGAAGTGGTTGAAGCTGTCAATTTCAACGATCCCAAACAAATCGTCATCGCTGGCTCCAAGGCCGGTGTGGAAGCGGGCTGCATCGTGCTGAAGGCGATGGGTGCCAAGCGCGCCCTGTCGCTGCCGGTCTCGGCACCCTTCCATTCCAGCCTGATGAAGCCAGCGGCTGAGCGCCTGCGTGAGCGCCTTGTCAGCATCCAGATCAACACGCCGCAAATTCCGGTGGTGAACAACATCGACGTGGCGGTGCAAACCGAGGCCGATGCCATTCGCGACGCGCTCTACCGCCAAGCTTTCGGGCCGGTGCGCTGGGTCGAAGTGATTCAGGCCCTGAAGGCGCGCGGCTTGGGTACGATTCTTGAATGCGGTCCGGGCAAGGTGCTGGCCGGCATGGCCAAACGCATCGACGCTGACCTGATGTCCGCCACCATCTTTGATCCGGCCAGCTTGGCCGATGCCAAGGCGCTGCTCGCATGAACGCTCCCTCTTCGCAACAAGCTCCCCAACAAGTTGCCCTCGTCACCGGGGCCAGCCGTGGCATCGGCCGCGCCATCGCGCTGACCTTGGCCCGCAAAGGCTTCAAAGTCATCGGCACGGCCACCAGCGACAGCGGCTCAAGCGCCATCGGTGAAGCACTGGCTGAATTCGGCGGCGTGGGCTTGACGCTCAATGTCACCGACGCTGCGGCCCTTGACGCCGCCATCGACGGTATCGTCAAGACGCATGGCGGCTTGCATGTGCTGGTCAACAACGCCGGCATCACCCGCGACACCTTGGCCATGCGCCTCAAGGATGCCGACTGGGATGCGGTGATCGACACCAACCTCAAATCGGTGTTTCGCGCCTGCCGCGCCGCGATCAAGCCGATGATGAAACAGCGCTTGGGTCGCATCATCAACATCACCTCTGTGGTGGGCTCGTCAGGTAACCCGGGCCAAGCCAACTACTGCGCCGCCAAGGCAGGTGTGGCCGGCATGACCCGCTCGCTGGCGCGTGAACTCGGCAGCCGCAACATCACGGTCAACTGTGTCGCCCCCGGCTTCATCGCCACCGACATGACCGATGGGCTGCCTGAAGCGCAAAAAGCCGCCCTGACCGCTCAAATTCCCCTGGGCCGCTTGGGCAGCCCGGAAGACATCGCCGAGGCAGTGGCCTTCTTGGCTTCGCCCGCAGCGGGCTACATCACCGGCACCGAACTGCATGTCAACGGCGGGATGTTCATGAACTGAACCCACGCTATTTCTTTGACTTGTTTCAAAGTTTGATCAGAAATCGCTTTAAGCCTGGCACCTTCCGATCAAACGTCAGGCGAACCCCCATTTCGGGGGTACACGCAGACACCGTAGAATCGCAGGCTGTTTTCATTGCACCCCATTCATCCCGGAGCACCCCTCATGAGCGACATCGAAGCACGCGTCAAGAAAATCATCGCCGAACAACTTGGCGTGGCAGAAGCCGAAGTCACCCACACCAAGTCCTTCGTGGCCGACTTGGGCGCTGACTCGCTCGACACCGTTGAACTGGTGATGGCCCTCGAAGACGAGTTCGACATCGAAATTCCGGACGAAGAAGCCGAGAAGATCACCACGGTTCAACTCGCGATCGATTACGCTCTGGCGCACGCCAAGAAGGACTAAATCCTTTTTACGCGCTCTTCGGGGCCTTTTAGCGCCCCTGCCTTACCGTAAAGCACCCTAAGCATGACCCGTCGCCGCATCGTCGTGACCGGGCTTGGCCTCGTGACCCCTGTGGGTAACACGGTGGCGGAGTCGTGGTCCAACATCGTCGCTGGCCAGTCGGGCATTGATACGATCACTCGTTTCGATGCCTCCGATCTGGCTGTCCACTTCGCTGGTGAAGTCAAAGGCCTCAAGCTTGAGGACTACATCCCCGCCAAAGAGGCGCGCCATATGGATGCTTTCATCCATTACGGCATCGCAGCCGCCTTGCAAGCGGTGCGTGATGCGGGTCTGCCCACGGGCGATGCGCTGAGCGAGGCTGAGGCCGAGCGCATTGGCGTGATGGTGGGTTCGGGCATCGGCGGTTTGCCGATGATCGAAAACACCCACGCGGAATACCAAGCGCGCGGTCCCCGCCGCATTTCGCCCTTCTTTGTGCCTGCTTCGATCATCAACATGACCTCCGGTCATGTGTCGATCCTGTGTGGCTACAAGGGGCCGAACATCGGTGTGGTCACAGCGTGTACCACCGGCTTGCACAGCATCGGTTTGGCGGCCCGCCTGATCGAATACGGTGACGCCGACGTGATGGTGGCCGGCGGCTCGGAATCGACCCTCTCCGCCTTGGGCGTGGGCGGCTTTGCCTCGGCGCGCGCGCTCTCAACCCGCAACGATGATCCCAAGACCGCATCACGCCCTTGGGACAAAGATCGCGATGGCTTCGTGCTGGGCGAAGGCGGTGGCGTCATGGTCATCGAAGAGTACGAACACGCCAAAAAGCGTGGCGCCAAGATTTATGCCGAGCTGTGTGGCTTTGGCATGACGGGCGACGCCTATCACATGACCGCCCCGAACGTGGACGGTCCGCGCCGCTCCATGCAAATGGCGCTGCGCAACGCCGGCATCAACGCCGATGCGGTGGACTACGTCAATGCTCACGGCACCTCGACGCCGCTGGGGGACTTGAACGAAACCAACGCCATCAAACTGGCTTTCGGTGATCACGCCAAAAAATTGGTCGTGAATTCAACCAAGTCGATGACGGGTCACTTGCTGGGCGGTGCGGGTGGGATCGAATCGGTGTTCTCGGTGCTGGCCATCCATCACCAGATCTCACCGCCGACCATCAACATCTTCAACCAAGATCCGGCCTGCGATCTCGATTACTGCGCCAACACCGCGCGTGAGATGAAGATCGACGTGGCCGTGAAAAACAACTTCGGTTTTGGTGGCACCAACGGCACGTTGGTGTTCCGTCGCATCTGAGTCCAGTGTTCTGAACCTTCTGAACCCGACGCGGCTCACCCCCGACGGCACCGGCTTCACGCTCGAAGTCGGTGCCGATTCTTTTTGGAGCTGGGCCTTGCGCCTGCTGTGGCTGAGTCTTGTCCTCGGCTTGATCGCCTGGATCCTCGGACATCGTGCGGCTGACAGCACCGTGGGCTACGGCCTGCGCATCAGCTTGGGCCTCAGCATCACCATCGGCAGTGCTTGGGGGCTGCGGCGGGAACTTAGCCCGCGTCACAGCGACACGCCTATCCAACTGCGCTGGCAAGAGGCCGAGCAGCGCTGGAGCCTCCTGACGCCGCCGCCGTCCACAGCGATACCCGGCAGGCTCAGCGTTCAGCTGGACTTGCAACGCTGGATGCTGCTGCGTTTTCAGCCCATGAACAGTGACAGCGGACCGGCACCATGGTTGGCGCTCTCGCAGCGTGACCTACACACTCACTGGCACACCCTGCGCTGCGCTATTCACACGGCACCATCGGCACCACCGCCATCACGCCCCCTTGTGTAATGCGCTCGCCGACCCAACATGGGCAGGCGATGTCAAACACCTTTGAATGATGTTGGAGGTTTTGTGATGCGCGTTTCTCGTTTCTCGATGTCTCATTCACCAGCACGCCGCTGGCTGTTTGCCGGGGCGGCCTTGGTGTCCACCGGGGCGTTGCTGACCCCCTTGATGTCTCACCATACGGCCACAGCGGCACCGCCGCCCTCGGCCAGCGCCCCCCTCGTGGTCAAGGGCTTGCCGGACTTCACGGAACTCGTCGAAGTGGTCGGCCCCACGGTGGTCAACATCCGCACCCGGGCGAAGGTACGCGCCCAACGTGGCGGCGGTCCAGAGATGGACGAAGAGATGCAAGAGCTTTTCCGGCGTTTCTTTGGCACCCCTCCCGGACAACGCCGAGGCCACCCGGAAGGATCTAGCCCAGAAAGCGTCCCCCGAGGTGTGGGCTCGGGCTTTGTGATGTCGGCCGACGGCTACGTCATGACCAACGCCCACGTGGTGGAGGGTGCCGACGAAATCTTGGTGCGCTTGAACGACAAGCGCGAATTCAAGGCCCGCTTGGTCGGCACCGATAAGCGCACCGATGTGGCGCTGCTCAAAATTGAGGCCACGGGCTTAAGCGCCGTGCGCTTGGGCGAAGTCAGCCGGCTCAAGGTGGGCGAATGGGTGATTGCCATCGGCTCGCCCTTTGATCTGGACAACACCGTCACTGCCGGCATCGTCAGCGCCAAAGCACGCGACACCGGCGAGATGCTGCCCTTTATCCAGACCGATGTGGCCATCAACCCCGGCAACTCGGGCGGCCCATTGATCAACATGCGCGGCGAAGTGATCGGCATCAACTCGCAGATCTACAGTCGCTCGGGCGGCTACATGGGCATCTCGTTCGCCATTCCGATCGACGAAGCGGCGCGGGTGGCGGAGCAACTACGCACGCGCGGGCATGTGGTGCGCGGCCGTATCGGTGTACAGATCGGTGAGGTCAGCGCTGAGGTGGCGGAAGCCTTGGGCCTACCCAAAGCCACGGGCGGCGCGCTGATCCGCTCGGTCGAGCCCAGCAGCCCCGCCGAAAAAGCCGGGATGGAAGCGGGCGATATCGTGATGCGCTTTGGCGACAAGACGGTCGAAAAGTGGAACGATTTGCCCCGTTTGGTCGGCGACACCGCCCCAGGCACGGCCGTTCAGGTGGACGTCATGCGGCGCGGCAAGACGCAGAGCTTGAAACTTAAAGTGACTGAGATGGACGCTGATGTCCAAGGTGTACCCAAAAACAACGCCCCCACCGCACCCGCAGAAGCCACGGGCACAGCGGCCAAGGCCTTGGGGCTGGGCCTCATGAATCTGAGTGATGCGCAACGCAAAGAACTCCATCTCAAAGGCGGCGTGCGCATCACCCAAGCTCAAGGCTCGGCGGCCCAAGCGGGCCTGCGCGAGGACGACATCTTGCTCAGTGTGGGCGATATCGAAGTCCGCGATGTCGCGCAACTTGAAAGCGTGTTGGCCAAAGTGGACCGGCGCAAACCCCTCCAAGTGCTCTATCGCCGAGGTGCTTGGGCGCAATATGCCGTGATCCGACCCCAGCCCTAAAAAACACCGCAGGGGGCTTGGCTACAATGGCCGCCCCCACCCCGCCCAAGACCTGTCGCAACGGGTCTGTCGCTTTTGCTGAGATGGCACTTAGGCAAGGGCCGTCTCAGTCATTCATCGTTTCATGGACCACATCCGCAATTTTTCGATCATCGCTCACATCGACCACGGCAAGAGCACCTTGGCGGACCGCATCATTCAGCGCTGCGGTGGCCTCTCCGACCGTGAGATGGAAGCGCAGGTACTCGACTCGATGGACATCGAGCGCGAGCGCGGCATCACCATCAAAGCCCAAACCGCCGCCCTGCAATACAAGGCGCAAAACGGTCAGGTCTACAACCTCAACTTGATCGACACCCCGGGCCATGTGGACTTCTCGTATGAAGTGAGCCGCTCGCTCTCGGCCTGCGAAGGGGCGCTTTTGGTGGTAGACGCCAGCCAAGGCGTTGAAGCGCAGACGGTGGCCAACTGCTACACCGCGCTCGACTTGGGCGTGACGGTGGTGCCGGTGCTGAACAAGATGGATCTGCCCAACGCCGATCCCGACAATGCCAAAGCCGAGATCGAGGACGTGATCGGCATCGACGCCGATGACGCCATTCCCTGCTCGGCCAAAACCGGCATGGGCATCGACGAGATCATTGAGGCCGTCATCAGCCGCATGCCGCCGCCCAAGGGCGATCCGGATGGGCCGCCGCGCGCCATGATCGTTGACTCATGGTTCGACAACTACGTCGGCGTGGTGATGCTGGTGCGCGTGGTCGATGGCTACCTGAAAAAAGGTGAGCGCATCCGCATGATGGCCTCCAACGCCATCTATCCGATCGAACACATGGGCGTGTTCACACCGAAGTCGGAAAACCGCGACATCCTCAAAGCGGGTGAAGTCGGCTTCATCATCGCCGGCATCAAAGAGCTGCAAGCCGCCAAGGTGGGCGACACGGTCACGCTGGAAAAGAAGCTGCCCAACAACGCCGGCCCCGCCTTGGAGGCCCTGCCCGGCTTCAAGGAAATCCAGCCGCAGGTGTTTGCCGGTCTCTACCCGACCGAAGCCAGCGAATACGACCAGCTGCGCGACGCCCTTGAAAAGCTCAAGCTCAACGACTCCTCCCTGCGCTATGAGCCCGAAGTGTCGCAAGCGCTGGGCTTTGGCTTTCGCTGCGGCTTCTTGGGCCTGCTGCACATGGAAATTGTGCAAGAGCGCTTGGAGCGCGAGTTCGACCAAGACTTGATCACCACCGCCCCCAGCGTGGTCTACGAGGTCGAGCTCAACGATGGCGAAGTGATCGAGGTCGAAAACCCGAGCAAGATGCCCGAGTTGGGCCGCATCAACGAGATCCGCGAGCCCATCGTCACGGTGCATCTGTACATGCCGCAAGACTACGTGGGCCCAGTGATGACGCTGGCCAATCAGAAGCGCGGCGTGCAGCTCAACATGGCTTATCACGGCAAGCAAGTCATGCTGACCTATGAGCTGCCGCTGGCTGAGATCGTGCTCGACTTCTTTGACAAGCTGAAAAGCGTCTCGCGGGGCTACGCCTCGATGGACTATGAGTTCAAGGAATACCGCGCTGCTGACGTCGTCAAGGTCGATTTGTTGATCAACGGCGACCGCATCGACGCGCTTTCGATCATCGTCCATCGGGAAAAGAGCCAGTTCCGGGGCCGGGCGGTGGCCGCCAAGATGCGCGAGCAAATCCCGCGTCAGATGTACGACGTGGCGATCCAAGCCGCCATCGGGGCCAACATCATCGCGCGCGAGAACATCAAAGCGTTGCGCAAGAACGTGCTGGCAAAATGCTACGGTGGCGATATCAGCCGCAAGCGCAAGCTGCTTGAGAAGCAAAAAGCTGGCAAAAAGCGCATGAAACAGATCGGCTCCGTCGAGGTGCCGCAAGAAGCCTTCCTCGCCATCCTGCAAGTCGATGACTGAATCCACCGAACGTTTCCTGAGCACCCTCACGGGGGTGCTTTATGCCTGCTTGGCTTTCTATGCGGGCGGCTGGTACATGGGCAAATGGAGCGGCAACTTCTCGCTGATGCTCTTCATCTTGGCCGTCGTGACCTCGATGTACTGGCTGGCCGAGCACTTCGTTTTTCAACCCAAGCGGCGTGCCGCAGCACAGCGGCTGGAAAACGAAGCCGCCCGCCGCCGTGCCGAGCTGAGCCGCCAAGGCATCGAGCGCATCGACGATGCCGCTCTGAGCGAGGCGCAACAAAAGATCCTCGCTCAACCGTGGTGGCTCGACTGGACCGCTGGACTTTTTCCGGTGATCCTGATCGTCTTCTTGCTGCGCTCCTTCCTGTTCGAGCCCTTCCGTATTCCTTCCGGCTCCATGATCCCGACGCTTGAAATCGGTGATTTGATCTTGGTGAACAAGTTTCACTACGGTGTGCGTCTGCCGGTACTGAACAAAAAGGTCATCGACAACCACACCCCGCAACGCGGTGATGTGATGGTGTTTCGCTATCCCCAAGACCCGAGCATCGACTTCATCAAGCGCGTCGTCGGCGTGCCCGGTGACGAGATCACCTACAAGCAGCAGCGCCTGTACGTCAACGGCCAAGAAGCGCCCATCACTGCGCTGGACGACTATTACGACGAAGACCGGCGGACCTACTCGAAGCAGTTCGTCGAAACACTGGAGCCGACCGGCAAGCACCGCTTGCTGGTGGATCCGCAGCTGGCGTCGTTCTATCTGAGCCGCGCCCATCGTTTTCCCCAATCCGAAAACTGCCAGTACAACGCCGATGGCGTGACGTGCAAAGTCCCGGCAGGCCACTACTTCATGATGGGCGACAACCGCGATAACTCGGAAGACTCGCGCTTTTGGGGCTTTGTGCCAGATGAAAACATCGTGGGGCGCGCTTTCTTTGTTTGGATGAACTTCGGCAATTTCAAACGCATCGGCCTCTTCCATTGACCCTTGACGTTCTCACGTTTCCCTTGGAGCCCGCCCTCATGACGCCTTACACCCCCCGTTCATCGCGCTTGGCCGCTCAGCAAGGCATCACCATGGTGGGTCTGCTGTTTTGGTCGGTGCTGATCGTCTTCGCAGCGGTGCTGCTGATCAAGACCGTGCCGGCTTACTTTGAATTTGAATCGGTCAAGACGTTGGTCAATCAAACAGCGGCCAAGGGCGGGAGCACCGTGCCAGAAATCAAGGCCAATTTCGAGCGCATGCGCAGCAACCAAGGCACGATCGACTCGATGAATGCGGGCAACTTGGACATCACCAAAGACGATGATCGGCTCGTGATCAACTTTGCCTATGACAAGGAAATCCCGTTGTTCGGCCCGGTGTCCTTGCTGCTCAAATTCCGTGGACGATCCCAGTGAGTGTCGTGAACGGCACCCCCCTTTCCCTGGAGGCCTTCCAGCAACACCTCGGTCATCGCTTTGAAAAGCAGACCTTGCTGGTGCAGGCACTGACCCACCGCAGCTTCGGCTCGGATCACAACGAGCGGCTTGAGTTTTTGGGCGATGCGGTCCTGAACCTGATCGTCTCCGACTTGCTCTTTGGTCATTTCTCCGACTCCCCCGAAGGCGATCTGACCCGGGTGCGGGCGCACTTGGTGCGCCAAGACATGCTGCACCGCGTGGCTTTGCGGTTGCAACTGCCCTTGATGCTGCGCCTGTCGGACGGCGAAGCACGCGGTGGCGGCGCGCAGCGGCCGTCGATCTTGGCCGATGCGGTCGAAGCGATCATTGGTGCGGTCTACTTGGACGGCGGCTTTGCAGCGGCCCATCCGCTGGTGTGGCAATGGTTCAAGCCCTTGATCACCGAAACCGCCAGCCAAACGTGGGCCAAAGACGCCAAGACCCAGCTGCAAGAGTGGCTGCAAGCGCGTCAGCAACCCGTGCCCGACTACCGCATCGACACCATCAAGGGCCGCGCCCACGATCAAACCTTTGTGGTGGCGTGTACCGTACCCGCCTTGAAAACCTCCTGTCTTGGCGAAGGCCGCTCGCGCCGCGCCGCCGAACAAGAAGCCGCCCGTGCGGTCCTGAACCATCTCGAAACCTCCCCCTCCCATGCCAAATCTTGAGAACACCACGCAACGCTGCGGCCTGATCGCCATCGTCGGTCGGCCCAACGTGGGCAAGTCCACCTTGCTCAACAGCTTGGTGGGTCAGAAAGTCAGCATCACGTCCAAGAAGGCGCAGACCACCCGGCACCGCATCACCGGCATCTACACCCAAGACGAGAGCCAATTCGTCTTTGTCGATACCCCCGGTTTTCAAACGCGCCACACCGTGCGTGGCACGGCCGCCCTGAACCGCAACCTGAACAAGACCGTGCAGTCGGTGTTGGGCGACGTGGATGTGGTGCTCTTTTTGGTCGAAGCCAATCGCTTCGGCAACGATGACGCCAAGGTGCTGTCGCTGATTCCGCCCGGCAAACCGGTGTTTCTGATCGCCAACAAGCTCGACATGCTGAACCGGCGCTCCGACTTGTTGCCGTGGCTGCAAACCATGCAAGCCAAGCACCCGTTCACCGAGTTCGTGCCGCTCAGCGCCACCAAGCTCGACGACGTGCAGCGCCTGCTGGGCATCATCAAGCCTTACCTGCCTGAGCAGCCGTGGTTCTACGACGAAGACTCGCTCACCGACCGCACGGACCGCTTCTTGGCGTCGGAGTTGATCCGCGAAAAGCTCTTCCGTCTGACCGGCGATGAGCTGCCCTACACCTCGACCGTCGTGATCGACAAGTTCGAGGAAGAAGGCAATCTGCGCCGCATCGCCGCCACCATCATCGTCGAGCGCGATTCGCACAAAGGCATCGTCATCGGCGAAGGCGGCGAGCGCCTCAAGCGCATCGGCACCGAAGCGCGCACCGAGCTGGAACGGCTCATGGAAGCCAAGGTCTTCCTCGAAATCTGGGTCAAGGTCCGCTCAGGCTGGGCCGACGACGAACAGCGCCTCAAGAGCTACGGCTACGAGTGACGGCGGCGCGTGAGAAGGAGCCACCATGCGGCGCAGTTCGGCAGCTCCTCTCAACGCCTTTGTGCTCCATCGCCACGACTGGAGCGAATCGAGCCTGATCCTCGATGTGCTCACCCGCGAGCAGGGGCGCATCGTCTTGGTGGCCAAAGGGGCCAAGCGCCCGCACTCGCAGCTGCGCTCCATCTTGCTGCCTTTTCAGCGCCTGCACCTGCACCTCACGCACAAGCGCGCTGAGTCTGAAAGCGAGATCCACGTCTTGCGCAGCGCCGAATGGTGCGGCGGCCACACCCTGCCGCCCGCTGCCACGCTGCTGTCGGGCTATTACCTCAACGAGCTGCTGATCTTGGCCTTGCCCCGCCAAGACGCCCATCCGCAGCTTTTTGACGCCTACGCCGACACCCTGCTCGCCCTGCAAGCCAGCCCACCCACCCACACGGCAGGCACGGCGGGTACGGCCGCCACCTTGCGCGCCTTTGAGTTGCTGTTGCTCCAAGCCATGGGCGTGCTGCCCGAGCTCGGTCACATCACCGCCACCCAAGAAGCGGTCGAGCCCGAGCAACACTATCGCCTTGAACCCGAAAGCGGCCTGTGCCGCCTGGGCGAACTTGCCCCGGTAGACGACGGCCTGAGCGGGCGCGCCTTGTTGGCGATCCAAGCCGCGCTTGATCAAGGCGATGGCGCGGCACTGCGCCAGCAATGCCAGCCGGTGCTGACAGCGATCCGGCCGCAGCTGCGCGCAGCACTTCACTATCATCTCGGCACCACCACCCTGCGCACCCGCCAGTTGATGGTGGACGTCCAACAACTGCTTGATTGAAAA
>NZ_JBYSVC010000024.1:0-31650 GCF_057922285.1 Leptothrix toolikensis (SeqCode) | reverse complement strand
CCTGCACCAAAGCGCTCAAAGCCCCCAAGCGGTCGGTCATGTTGGTGGCGTCCTTGCAGCGCTGATAAGCGCGACCCGGCCAAACGGCATCACCGCTGCGAGCGGCGTCGAGCACCAAGTTGGCCAAGGCCAGATTGGCCAAGGCGCGCCGACCGCTGGCGATGGCGTCAGGCGAGTAGCCGCCGGTTTGGGCGTGCTTGTCCCACACCGCCGCCCAGTCGGCGTGCAAGGCTTGGGCGAGCTGGGCACGGAAGGCGTCGCGCACGCGGTGGATCGTTTGCGGCTCCACCGCCACACCGCGCTCGGTCAGACGCTCAGCCACATAGCTTTCGCTCGGCAGGGTCAGGAGCAGTTCACGGAAGGCCGCATCCAGGCTCTCGTCGCGCAGCAAGGCTTGCATGGCGTCGATGAAGGCCGCGTCCAGCACCGGGGTTTCTTCGCTGTTTTGTTCGCCGTTCTGATCCGCTTGCACCGCCGCGAGCAGACGTTCGAGCCCGAGTTGCTGGCCGGCTTCCCAGCGGTTGAAGGCGTCGCTGTCATGGCGCAACAAGGTCAGCAGATCATCTTGGCTGGCCTGGGCTTGCAAGATCACCGGGGCCGAGAAGCCGCGCAGCAGCGAAGGCACCGGCGCGCTGTCAAGGTTGATGAAGGTGAAGCTCTGGCTGGCTTCTTCCAGCACCAACAAGCGCTCGGTCGGGCCAGGCATTGCGCCACCGACGAACTGCATCGGCAAGGCGCGGCCTTCGCGGTCCAGCAAGCCCAAGGCCACCGGGATGACGAAGGGTTGCTTCTCGCTTTGGCCGGGCGTGGCCGGGCAGCTCTGGCTGAGCGTCAGGGTGTAGCGCCGGTTGTCAGCGTCGTACTCACCGCTGGCTTGCACACGCGGCGTGCCTGATTGGGCGTACCAGCGTTTGAAAGCCTCCAGCCGTGGGGCCAAGGCGCTGTCGGGGTTGGCATCGCTGATGGCTTGGGCAAAGTCGTCGCAGGTCACGGCTTGGCCGTCAAAGCGCTCAAAGTAGAGCGTCATGCCGCGTGCAAAGCCTGCGCGGCCCACCAGCGTGGCCATCATCCGCACCACTTCCGCACCCTTTTCGTAGACGGTCGAGGTGTAGAAGTTGTCGATCGCTTGGTAGCTGTCCGGACGCACCGGGTGCGCCATCGGGCCAGCGTCTTCGGCGAACTGGATCTGGCGCAGCTGGCGCACGTCTTCAATGCGCTTGACCGCACGGGCCGACGGTGAGCCAGCCATGTCTTGGGTGAACTCTTGGTCGCGGTAGACCGTCAGGCCTTCTTTCAGGCTCAACTGGAACCAGTCGCGGCAGGTGACGCGGTTGCCGGTCCAGTTGTGGAAATACTCGTGGCCGACCACGGCTTCGACGTTGCCAAAGTCCACGTCGGTGGCGGTGGCCGGGTTGGCCAGAACGAACTTCGTGTTGAAGATGTTCAGGCCCTTGTTTTCCATCGCGCCCATGTTGAAGTCGCTCACCGCGACGATCATGAAGCGCTCCAGATCCAGGCTCAAACCAAAGCGGGCTTCATCCCAGATCAGCGCGGCCACCAGCGACTGCATGGCGTGCTCGGTCTTGTCCAAGTCGCCCGAGCGCACGTAGACCTGCAAGAGGTGATCCTTGCCCGTGCGTGAGACCACGCGCTGCTCGCGGCAGACCAAGTTGGCGGCCACCAAGGCAAAGAGGTAGCACGGCTTGGGATGCGGATCGACCCAGACGGCGTAATGCCGACCGTGGTCCAAGTCGCCTGACTCGACCTTGTTGCCGTTCGACAGCAGCACTGGGTAGCTCTGCTTGTTGGCGCGCAAGGTGACCTTGAAGGTCGCCATCACGTCTGGGCGGTCGAGGAAGAAGGTGATGCGCCGGAAACCCTGCGCCTCGCACTGCGTGAAAAAACCGCCGCCTGAGGTGTAGAGCCCGTTCAGACGGGTGTTCTTCTCGGGCGAGCAGGTGTTGCGAATTTCGAGCTGGAAAGGCTCGCTGGGCAGGTTTTCCAGCACCAGCTGGCCGTTCTCAAGCCGGAACGAGATGCTTTGACCATTCACCTGCACCCGGGTGACGGTGATGTCTTCGCCGTCAAGGCGCAGCGCTTCGTGGTGGCCGACGAACGCAGTGTTGGGTTCGACCTGCATCCGACTGATGACCAAGGTCTTGATCGGGTCGAGGTCAAAACTCAGATCCACGGCTCGGATCCAGTAAGCAGGGGCGCTGTACAGCTCGCGCCGCACCAGGGTTTCAGTGCCTTCACGCATGGGTTAGCTTGCTCCGGAATACTCGAAATAAGGGGGGGCAGGGCAGAGGCGGCTTAGAGCCCCTGCTTCAGGCTGGCTTCGATGAAAGCGTCGAGATCACCGTCCAGCACTTTTTGCGTGGCGCTGATTTCAACGTTGGTGCGCAGATCCTTGATGCGGCTGTTGTCCAGCACGTATGAGCGGATCTGATGGCCCCAGCCGACATCGGTCTTGGTGTCTTCAAGCTTCTGCTGCTCTTCTTGGCGCTTGCGCATCTCGAAGTCATAGAGGCGCGAACGCAGGCGCTTCCAAGCCACATCACGGTTGCTGTGTTGGCTGCGACCGTCTTGACACTGCACGACGATGCCGGTCGGGATGTGCGTCAAGCGCACGGCCGAATCGGTCTTGTTGATGTGCTGACCGCCCGCGCCCGAAGCACGGAAGGTGTCGGTGCGCACATCGGACGGATTGATGTCGATCTCGATCGAATCGTCGATTTCTGGGTAAACGAAGAGCGACGCAAACGAGGTGTGCCGTCCGCCCGAGGAATCAAACGGGCTCTTGCGCACCAAGCGGTGTACGCCCGTTTCGGTGCGCAGATGACCAAAGGCGTAGTCGCCTTCCACCTTGATGGTGGCGCTCTTGATGCCTGCTGTGTCACCGTCGGTGAGGTCTTCGACCGTGGCGGTGAAGCCCTTGCGTTCGGCGTACTTGAGGTACTGACGCAACAGCATGCTGGCCCAGTCGCAGGCTTCGGTACCGCCGGCACCGGCTTGGATATCGACGAAGCAGTTCATCGGATCGGCCGGGTTCGAGAACATGCGGCGAAATTCGAGCTTCTCGATCATCGCCCGCAGCGTGGCGGCTTCGCCTTCAATGACTTCGAGCGAATCAAAATCGCTCTCGGCCTTGGTCATCTCGTACAGCTCGATGTTGTCGGCCAACTGGCCGGTGAGGTGGTCGATGGTGCCGACCACTTCTTCGAGTGCGCGCTTTTCTTTGCCCAGTTCTTGGGCGCGTTTGGGATCGTTCCACACGGCTGGATTTTCCAGCGCGGCGTTGACTTCACTCAGCCGATTCGACTTGTGTTCGTAGTCAAAGATACCCCCTGAGCGCGTCAGTGCGCGCTCGCAAATCGGACAACAGCGTGCCGATTGCATTGATACGTTCGATGTCCATGAGCGGATTCCTTGCGAATCCGCGATTTTCTCACGTCAGTCCGTCTTGCTTGAACTTTGTAAGTCAAGCGACTGAGTCGGATGCCCAACGGGCTGGGCTTCGACAAGCTCACCCGACCACCTTGGTGCCCGCTTTTAGTGCGTGCTTCCATGTTGGCGCACCACCCGCTTGCTACGCCATCCGTCGTATTTCCTTGCTCGGGCGTGGCGATGACACTGGGGTTCATTCCTTCACCAACCTTGTGCCTCGCCATGAAATCTTCCCGTCGCACGTTTGCCAAAACCTTTGCCAAGCATCTCAGCGCTGTTGCCATCGGCGTGAGTGCCGTTGGGCTGCCGCTCTGGGCGCAGGCCGCCGACACCATCAAGGTGGGGGTGCTGCATTCGCTCTCGGGCACCATGGCCATTTCGGAAACGGTCTTGAAGGATGTCGCCTTGATGGCGATTGACGAGATCAACGCCAAGGGCGGTTTGTTGGGCAAGAAGTTGGAGCCCGTGGTGGTGGACCCGGCCTCGAACTGGCCGCTGTTTGCTGAAAAAGCCAAGCAACTGCTGACGCAAGACAAAGTGGCGGTGACGTTCGGCTGCTGGACCTCGGTGTCGCGCAAATCGGTGCTGCCAGTCTATGAAGAACTCAATGGCCTGCTGTTCTACCCCGTGCAGTACGAGGGCGAAGAGCTGAGCAAAAACGTCTTCTATACCGGCGCAGCGCCCAATCAGCAGGCCATTCCGGCGGTCGAATACCTGATGAGCAAGGACGGCGGCGGTGCCAAGCGCTTTGTGCTTTTGGGCACCGACTACGTCTACCCGCGCACCACCAACAAGATCTTGCGCGCCTTCCTGAAATCCAAGGGCGTGAAGGATGAGGACATCTTGGAGGAGTACACCCCATTCGGGCACGCCGACTACCAAGGCATCATCGCCAAGATCAAGAAGTTCGCTGCTGAAGGCAAAAAGACGGCGGTGGTTTCAACCATCAACGGCGACTCGAACGTGCCGTTCTACAAAGAACTGGGCAACCAAGGCCTGAAGGCGACCGACGTGCCGGTGGTGGCTTTCTCGGTGGGTGAAGAAGAACTGCGCGGCGTCGATGCCAAGCCGCTGGTGGGTCACTTGGCGGCGTGGAACTACTTCATGTCGATCAAGAACCCGGCCAACGCGGCCTTCATCAAGCAGTGGAGCGACTACGCCAAGGCCAAGAGCCTGCCGGGCCACAAGGACAAGCCGCTGACCAACGACCCGATGGAAGCGACCTACATCGGCATTCACATGTGGGCGCAAGCCGTGGCCAAGGCCAAGAGCACCGACACCGACAAGGTGATCGCCGCCATGGCCGGTCAAACCTTCAAGGCACCGGGTGGTTTCACCAGCACCATGGACGCCAAGAATCACCACCTGCACAAGCCGGTCTTCATCGGCGAAGTCAAAGCCGATGGCCAGTTCTCGGTGGTCTGGAAAACGCCGGGCCCGATCAAAGCTCAACCTTGGAGCCCGTACATCGCGGAAAACAAGGGCAAAAAAGACGAGCCTGAGAAGAAGTGAGACCCCAAGCCATGTTGCGCCCCTTGCGGTGGATCTCATGGCTGTGCGCGGGCCTGCTTGCCTTGAGCAGCAGTGCCCACGCCCTCAGCCCCCAACAGGCCTATGCCATCGCGGCGGGTGAGCCGGATGCGCGCATCACGGCCTTGAATCAGGCGGTAGCTGAGGCCGACCCGGCCTTGGGCCGCTTGGTGCAAGCGCTGCTCGACGATCAAGTCAGGGTCGCGGGCAGCGTGGCTTATGTGGTGCAGGCCGACGTGGCCGTCGGGGCCGTGATCGCGGGCAGCGAGGCTCCAGCACCTTTGCCGTTGGACGCCGAAGAGGTGGTCAACAACAACCGCATGCGTGCAGCCCTTGAAGCGGTGCTGGGCGCGCTGCGTTTGGTCTCGCCCGAGGCCAAGGTCCGCCAAGCGGCCATTCAAACCTTGAGTCAACAAGCGTTGCTGCCCGCGCAGTTGCCGCTGATCGACAAGGCGCTGGCGGTGGAGACCGATCTCGGTCTGCAAGCGCAACTCAAGATGATGCGAGCCACGCTTTGGCTGGCTTCAGAGGAGCGTGATCAGCGCCTCCAAGCCGCGCATTTGCTCGGGCAAAGCGCTCAAAGTCAAGCCAAAAGCTTGCTGCAAGATCGCTTGGGGCCGGCGGGCGAAACCGATCTGGAAATTCGCAGCGCCTTGATGATGTCGCTGGCAGCGGTCGAGAACCGCTTGGCTTGGGGCGAGCGGCTCGGGGTGCTCTTTACGGGCTTGAGCTTGGGCTCAATCCTGCTGCTGGTGGCGCTCGGGCTGGCGATCACCTACGGCCTGATGGGCGTGATCAACATGGCGCACGGCGAGCTGATGATGATCGGGGCCTACGCCACCTACATGGTGCAAAACCTGTTTCGCCAACACCTGCCGGGCTACTTTGACGCCTACATCGTGGTGGCGATTCCGGCCTCATTTTTGGTGGCGGCGCTGGTCGGTGCGGCCTTGGAGCGCAGTGTGATCCGCTGGCTGTACGGGCGTCCGCTGGAAACGTTGCTGGCCACTTGGGGCATCAGTTTGATGCTGATGCAAGGCGTGCGCAGTTTGTTTGGTGCGCAAAACGTGGCGGTCGAGAACCCGAGCTGGCTCTCGGGCGGCGTGCAGGTGTTGAGCAATCTGACGCTGCCCTACAACCGCTTGGCCATCATCGTCTTTGCTTTCTTGGTGCTGGGCGGCGTGGCGCTGATGATCGCCAAGACCCGCTTGGGCCTTTTTGTGCGCGGCGTGACTCAAAACCGCCGCATGGCCGCTTGTGTGGGCATCCCCACCGCCCGCATCGACACCTATGCCTTCAGCTTAGGGGCCGGGATCGCGGGCTTGGCAGGCTGCGCGCTGAGTCAGATCGGCAACGTCGGGCCGGACTTGGGCCAGAGCTACATCGTTGATGCCTTCATGGTGGTGGTCACGGGCGGCGTGGGGCAGTTGGCTGGCACGGTCTACGCCGCACTGGGTTTGGGTGTGCTCAACAAGCTGCTGGAGGGCGTGGCCGGCGCGGTGCTGGCCAAGATCATGGTGCTGGCGTGCATCGTGGTGTTCATCCAAAAGCGTCCCCAAGGTCTGTTTGCCCTCAAGGGCCGGAGTGCTGACGCATGAGCCTGAACATGAAGTCTTTGAGCGGGGTGGGCGTGCTCACGGTCGTGCTGGTCGTGCTGGCGGGGGGGGTGGTGCCGCTGCTTCACTTGGTCGTGCCTGCATCGAGCCCGCTGCACTTGGGCGACTACGCCGTGCAGTTGACGGCCAAGATCATGTGTTTGGCCATCTGTGCGCTGGCCATGGACTTGATCTGGGGCTACACCGGCATCCTGAGCTTGGGGCATGGGCTGTTCTTCGCCTTGGGCGGCTACGGCATGGGCATGTACCTGATGCGCCAGATCGGCCATGACGGCAACTACAAGAGCGATCTGCCCGATTTCATGGTCTTTCTTGACTGGAAGTCGCTGCCTTGGGCTTGGTCGTGGAGCGACAGCTTTGTGCTGCAAATGCTCTTGGTGCTCTTGGTGCCGGGCTTGCTGGCGTGGGTGTTTGGTTTCTTCGCCTTTCGCTCACGCATCAAGGGCGTGTACTTCTCGATCATCACGCAGGCCATGACGTTCGCCGCGATGCTGCTGTTCTTTCGCAACGAGACCGGCTTTGGCGGCAACAACGGCTTCACCGACTTCAAACGCATCTTGGGCGTGCCCTTGGCGCAACCCTCGACACGCATGGTGCTGTTTGTGATCACGGGTTTGAGCTTGATCGGTTTTTTCTGGCTGGCGCGCTGGATCGTCGCCAGCAAGTACGGTCGGGTGCTGCAAGCCCTGCGCGACGCTGAAAGCCGCGTGATGTTCACCGGCTACAACCCGCTGCACTACAAGCTGAGCATCTGGACGCTCTCGGCGGTGATGTGCAGCGTGGCCGGCGCGCTCTATGTGCCGCAGGTCGGCATCATCAACCCGGGTGAAATGAGTGCGGCCGCGTCGATCGAGATCGCCATCTGGACAGCGGTGGGCGGGCGCGCCACGCTCATCGGGCCGATCATCGGGGCCTTCTTCGTCAACGGGGCCAAGAGCTGGTTCACGCAGGTTTTTCCCGAGTTTTGGCTCTACTTTTTGGGCGGATTGTTCATCGCGGTGACGCTGTTTTTGCCGCAGGGCATCGTCGGCCTGTTGCGCCTGTTTCGCCACAAAAAGGAAGCCAAGTCATGAGCATGGACCTGTATGGCGGGCGTTTGGCCAAGATCGGCGAGCCCGATTTCACCCACGGTGTGGCGCTTTATCTCGACGACATCACCGTGAGCTTCGACGGCTTTCGGGCCTTGAACGCGCTGAGTTTGTCGATCAACGTGGGTGAGCTGCGCTGCATCATCGGCCCCAACGGTGCGGGCAAGACCACGATGATGGATGTCATCACCGGCAAGACCCGGCCGGATGCTGGCACCGCTTCTTTTGGCTCGACCATCGACTTGCTGCGCCTGCGCGAACACGAGATCGCCCACATCGGCATTGGGCGCAAGTTCCAAAAACCCACGGTCTTTGAAGAGCTGAGCGTGTTCGATAACTTGGAGCTCGCCCTCAAGACCGACCGCAGCGTGTGGGCCAGTTTGTTTCACCGCTTGAGCGGCGAGCAACGCGACCGCATCGAAGCCACCTTGACGCTGATCCACTTGAAAGACGCGTGGCAGCGCACCGCTGGCTTGCTCAGTCACGGCCAAAAGCAGTGGCTGGAGATTGGCATGCTTTTGATGCAAGAGCCCAAGCTTTTGCTGCTCGACGAGCCGGTGGCGGGCATGACCGATGAGGAAACCGAACGCACCGCCGAGCTGTTTTTAAGCCTAGAAGGCAAGCACTCCTTGGTGGTGGTCGAGCACGACATGAGCTTTGTCGATCAGCTCACCCAAGGCCACAAGACCGTCACCGTGCTGCACGAAGGCCGGGTGCTGGCCGAAGGGCTGCTGGCGGATGTGCAGGCCAATGAGAAGGTGGTTGAGGTTTATCTCGGCCGATAAAAAGACAAGCAAGAGACAAGCAAGAGGGAGAAGCAAGATGCTCAACGTGGCCGGTCTTCATCAGTATTACGGCGGCTCGCACATCCTGCGCGGGCTGAACTTTGTGGCGCAACCCGGCGAGGTCACGGTGATCCTCGGGCGCAACGGCGTGGGCAAGACCACGTTGCTCAAAAGCTTGATGGGCGTGGTGCCGATCCGCTCGGGCTCGGTCACGCTGGGCGGTCTTGACATCAGCCATCAAGCCCCTTTTGAGCGGGTGCGCCGGGGCATGGGCTATGTGCCGCAGGGCCGCGAGATTTTTGGTCGCCTGAGCGTCGAAGAAAACCTGCGCATGGGTTTAGCCTCCCGTCCTGCCAGCAGCGTCATTCCGCCCGAACTCTTCGAGCTCTTTCCGGTCCTCAAGACGATGTTGCACCGCCGGGGCGGTGACTTGTCCGGTGGCCAGCAGCAACAACTGGCCATCGCCCGCGCCTTGGCTCCCGGCCCCCAACTGCTGTTGCTCGACGAGCCCACCGAAGGCATCCAGCCCAGCATCATTAAAGACATCGGCCGCGTCATTCGCCGTCTGGCCGACGAAGGCCTGAACGGCCAGCGCATGGCCATCGTGCTGGTCGAGCAGTTCTACGACTTCGCCGCCGAACTCGCCGACCAATACCTGGTCATGGAACGCGGCGAAATCATCGCCCAAGGCCGTGGCCCCACCATGGCCGCCGACGGCGTGCGGGCGATGATGGCGATTTGAGGGAGGCGACAACCCGGATGCTCAATTCAATAATGCCAATGCGGCTAATTGGCGATCCACATAGCTCAGCTTGGTGCCTTCGACCCGAATAGCACCTTCGCGTTGCAGTTCTTGAAACATATGCCCAGCCAATGATTCGGACTGCTGAGCGTGCGTGCGCAGGGCGTTGCGCAACGTCTCCGGTTTGCCGGGCCGGGTGTTGGGGTGCGCGATCAGGCGAGCGCAGAACGAGCCCAAGGTTGGCGTGCTTTTGATGGCTGCGGCGGTGGTAGATGTTGTTGTTGCCAAGGTGCCTGGCTCCACGGCGCTGACGGTGGGCGGTTCGGTGAGGGTGGTGGTGGGGGCTGCGCTGAGCTTGGTGGGACTACCGATGCGTTGTGCTTGGCGGCCTTGGTCTTGGAGCAGATGGACCACATGATCCAGATCGGTATCGTTGGAAACGATGCTGAACTGAGCCTCGGCCGGCATTTGCTGCATCAGCATGCCCGCGAAGAAACTGATGCCGAAATCAGCGGCGTTCTTGCCCAAGCGGTGCATGTGAATGATGCGCAACTTTTGGTTTTGCAACGCTTGGCTCAGCGCCGGCAGCCAGTCCAGCGGTACCTTGGCACCACTCTGGGCGTAGCAAATCACCACGCTGGCGTAACGGTCCAACTGATCCAGCAAGCCGTTGACCTGACTTGGGCAGTTTTCCAAGTCAATCAGCAAGATTTCAGGGCTTTCGGGGGTGTTCATCTGAGGCGCTCCCTGCTTCAGGTGTTGTTGATGCCTCTATTTTGAGTGAATCCCCCCGAATTTCATGCAGGCCGCAACACCGCCCTCACCGGGCTGGCCTCAGCCGTGGTCAAGCGTAGGGGCAGGGCGATGAGTTCGTAGGGTCCAGGGGGTGGGGTGCTGAGGAGGAGGTTTTCGAGCACGACCAAGCCGTGGCGGCGGGCGGCTTGGTGGGCGGGCAGGGCGAGGCTGTCGGCGGGGTCGATGCTGGGGGTGTCGATGCCGATCAGGCGCACGCCGCGCGCGGCCAAGGCATCGAGCAGTTCGGGGGTCAGGGCGCTCCACGGGGTGCGCCACGTGTCTTCGGGCGGTGCGTCGTGGGCATGAGGATCCCAGGTGCGGATCAAGATGCGTTCGGGCAGGGGCGTATCGGCCAACTCGGCCAAATCCACCAACCCCACCAGATCCTCCCAAACCAACAAGCTGCCCGGTGGGCGCGTGGTGGTGAGCAGCAGGCAGGGGCCGATGAAGCGTTCGAGCGCCAGCGCACCGATGGCTGCGCCCTGCGGGTCCCAGTGCAAGGGGGCGTCGGCATGCGCGCCGAGGTGGGCGCTGAAGCCCAGGGCGCTGACCTGCACGGGGCTGTCGGGGCCGAAGGTGCTGGTCCAGCGCTGGGTATAGGGCGCATCGCCGGGGTAGACCGGCGTGCCCGCATGCACGGGCGGGCTGATGTCCCAGATCAGAGCAAAACCTCCAGCAGCCGGTCAAGGCCACCGGCTTCGATGGAGACCATCGCCTTGGCACGCACGGCGGGCTTGGCGTGATAAGCCACCGAAAGACCGGCCAGCGCCATCATCGGCAGATCGTTCGAGCCGTCGCCCACCGCGATGGCGCGGCGCGGCTCGATGCCCAGTTCGCCGCAGGTGAGCTGCACCATGCGGCGTTTTTCTTCGCCGTCGCAGATGTCGCCCCAGCTTTGTTCCAGCACGCGCCCAGTGAGCACGCCGCTGACCACCTCAAGCTGATTGCTGCGGCTGAAATCCAGCCCAAGGCGCTCGCAGAGCCGGTCGGTGAAGAAGGTGAAGCCGCCCGAGACCAAGAGCGTTTTCAAGCCCGCCTCTTGGCAGGTGCGGATCAAGGTTTCGGCACCGGGGTTGAGCTGCAAGCGCTCGGCGTAGACGGCTTCCAAGGCGGCTTCGGGCACGCCCGCCAGCAGCGCGACACGGCGGCGCAGGCTGTCTTTGAAGTTGGTGATCTCACCGCGCATGGTCGCTTCGGTGATCTCGGCCACCTCGGCCTTGCGTCCCACTGCGTCAGCAATTTCGTCGATGCACTCGATGTTGATCAGCGTCGAGTCCATGTCGAAAGCGATCAGCCCGAAATCGCTCAAGGACAGCGGCGGCGTGAAGCCTCGGGTGATGAGGCCGGGGGAGATTTGTTGGGTTTGCATGGGGGCGGCATTGTAGGGTGGGCTGAGCCGTGAGGTGTCTTGATACCTTCTTGATACGCGAGCCCCCAGCTTCTACGCAGGTTTGACATCGCGCTGCCTATGCTTGGTGGCATCCGAAATCACACACATGCATCCATGAGGAGCGAACCATGAGCATGCTTTACGGGCTGAGCGGTCTGGTGGCCGTGGGCCTTTTTGTTTATCTCGTTGTCGCACTCCTACGTGCCGAGGAGTGGTGAGATGACTTCTTTGGCATGGATGAATTTGGCCGTATTCATGGCGGTCTTGCTGGCTTTGGCTTGGCCGCTGTCGCGTTGGTTGAGTGCCGTGGCGCATGGACAACTGCCGCGCTGGATGAGGTCGGTGGAAGGCGGCCTCTACACCGTGGCCGGTATCAACCCCGATGAAGGCATGCCTTGGCGGCGTTATGCGCTGGCCTTGCTGGTTTTCAACCTTGTTGGCGTGGGGGTGGTTTATGGGCTCCAGCGTTTCCAAGGCGTGCTGCCACTCAATCCCCAAGGTCTGCCCGCCATCAGCCATGACTCGGCTTTCAACACCGCTGTCAGCTTCGTCACCAACACCAACTGGCAGGGCTACAGCGGCGAGTCCACGATGAGCTACCTGACGCAGATGCTGGCGTTGACCGTGCAGAACTTTCTCTCGGCCGCCACCGGCATCGTTGTGGTGATGGCCTTGATCCGTGGCTTTGCGAGCAAGCTGGCGGGCCAGCTTGGCAACTTCTGGGTCGATCTGACCCGCATCACGCTGTGGGTGTTGTTGCCCATCTCGGTGGTCTTTGCCGTGTTCTTGGTCAGCCAAGGGGTGATCCAGAACTTCGATGCCGTCAAGGATGTGATGATCTTGGAGAACACATCCCAAGTGAGCCCCTCCCAAGTGCAGCACATCGCCATGGGGCCGGTGGCTTCGCAAGAGGCCATCAAGATGCTTGGCACCAACGGTGGCGGCTTTTTCAACGCCAACTCCGCCCATCCTTTTGAGAACCCCAGCCCGCTGACCAACTTTGTGCAGATGCTGTCGATCTTCTTGATCCCAGCGGCGCTGTGCTTCACCTTGGGTCAATGGGTTGGGGATATGCGCCAAGGGGTGGCGGTTCTTGCCGCCATGAGCCTGCTGTTCATCGCTGGTGTCATCGCGGCCACGGCAGCTGAGCAAGCCGGTCACCCGTCCTTGGCCTCGCTGGGGGTGGATGCCTCCAGCAGCGCCATGCAAGCCGGCGGCAACATGGAAGGTAAAGAAACCCGCTTCGGAATCAGCGCCAGCGCCCTGTTTGCTGTGGTCACGACGGCGGCGTCGTGCGGTGCCGTCAACGCCATGCATGACGCCATGACGCCTCTGGGCGGATTGGTCCCGCTGGTGATGATGCAACTGGGTGAAGTGGTCTTTGGCGGGGTGGGCAGCGGGCTCTACGGCATGCTGGTGTTTGCCATTTTGGCGGTCTTCATCGCTGGGCTGATGATCGGCCGCACGCCGGAATATTTGGGTAAAAAGATCGAAAGCGACGAGATGAAGATGGTGTCGATTGCCATCTTGATCACCCCGCTGATCGTGCTGCTTGGTACGGCCTTGGCGGTCTTGACGGCCGACGGTAAGGCCGGCATCGCCAACCCCGGTGCGCATGGGTTCTCAGAAATCCTCTATGCGCTGACCTCGGCCGGCAACAACAACGGCTCAGCCTTTGCCGGCTTGTCGGCCAACACGCCGTTCTACAACCTGCTGTTGGCGGTTGTGATGGCCATCGGACGTTTCGGTGTGATCGTGCCGGTATTGGCGATGGCCGGTAGCTTGGCCGCCAAGAAGCGGATTCCTATCGGTGGCGGCACTCTCCCCACCCACGGCCCGCTGTTTGTGGTCTTGCTGATCGGCACGGTGCTGTTGGTGGGACTGCTGAACTACATCCCTGCACTCGCTCTGGGCCCGATCGTTGAGCATCTGATGCTCTGGAAGGTCTGACATGACAACCCACCTATCGTTTTCTCTGCTTGATCCCAAGTTGGTCCAGCCAGCTCTTGCTCAGGCGTTGATCAAGCTTGATCCGCGCGTCCAATGGCGCAACCCGGTCATGTTTGTGGTCTACGTCGGTGCTTTGTTGACCTCGGTGCTCTGGGCCATGAGCTTGAAAGAGCCCGTCGTGGCCGGCGCTGAGGGCTCGACCTTCGTCTTGGCCATCTCGCTGTGGCTCTGGTTCACCTTGCTGTTTGCCAACTTCGCTGAAGCCTTGGCTGAAGGACGCTCGAAGGCCCAAGCGGCCAGCTTGCGGGGTTTGAAAACCCAGACATGGGCCAAGCGGCTGAATGAACCCCGCTACGGTTCATCGTCGTCTTTGGTGCAAGCCGATGAACTGCGCAAGGGCCATGTGGTGCGGGTGGATGCGGGTGACATGATCCCGCTCGACGGGGAAGTCATCGCAGGGGTGGCCTCGGTGGATGAGAGCGCCATCACGGGCGAGTCAGCGCCGGTGATCCGTGAGTCGGGCGGTGACTTTTCAGCGGTGACGGGCGGCACCCGTGTGCTGTCCGACTGGCTGGTGGTTCGGGTGAGTGTCAACCCCGGTGAAGCTTTCCTTGACCGGATGATTGCGATGGTCGAAGGGGCCAAGCGCCAGAAGACGCCCAACGAAATCGCACTGACCATCTTGCTGGTGGCCCTGACCTTGGTGTTTTTGGTGGTCACCGTCACGCTGCTGCCTTTCTCTATCTTCAGCGCTGAGGTGGCGGCCGCTCAGGGGCACCCGGGCACGGTGGTTTCGATCACCGCGTTGGTGGCCCTGCTGGTTTGCCTGATCCCGACCACGATTGGCGGTTTGCTCTCGGCCATCGGGGTGGCGGGCATGAGCCGCATGATGCAAGCCAATGTGATTGCGACCTCTGGGCGGGCGGTTGAGGCTGCTGGCGATGTCGATGTCTTGCTCCTGGACAAAACCGGCACGATCACCCTTGGTAACCGCCAAGCCAGCGCCTTTATCCCGGCCCCAGGTGTCACCGAGGTTCAGTTGGCGGATGCCGTCCAGTTGGCCTCTTTGGCTGACGACACGCCGGAGGGGCGGAGCATCGTGGTGCTGGCCAAGACCCGGTTTGGTTTGCGCGAGCGCGACATCGTCGCCTTGCAAGCGCATTTCATTCAATTCACCGCTCAAACCCGCATGAGCGGGGTCGATTTCGGCGATATAGCCGCGCCGAG
Source organism: Leptothrix toolikensis (SeqCode) (assembly GCF_057922285.1). Lineage (NCBI taxonomy): Bacteria > Pseudomonadati > Pseudomonadota > Betaproteobacteria > Burkholderiales > Sphaerotilaceae > Leptothrix > Leptothrix toolikensis (SeqCode). The sequence continues at coordinate 17,080 of NZ_JBYSVC010000024.1, read as the reverse complement.
TCGCAGTATTCGCAAAGGGGCCACCGAGGCCATCCGGGCTCACGTCGAGCAGTTGGGCAGCTATGTTCAAGCCGAAGTTAGCCAAGTGGTGCATGAAGTTGCTCGCCGGGGTAGCACGCCACTGGTGGTCGCTGATGGTGCCAAAGTGCTGGGTGTCGTCGAACTCAAGGACATCGTCAAGGGCGGTATCAAGGAGCGCTTTGCCGAGTTGCGCCGCATGGGCATCAAGACGGTGATGATCACCGGGGACAATCGTTTGACGGCCGCCGCCATCGCCGCTGAAGCGGGGGTGGATGACTTTTTGGCCGAGGCCACGCCCGAAGCCAAGCTCAAGATGATTCGCGACTATCAGTCCGAGGGCCGTTTGGTGGCCATGACCGGAGACGGCACCAACGACGCACCGGCCCTGGCGCAGGCCGATGTGGCGGTGGCGATGAACACCGGCACACAAGCCGCCAAAGAGGCCGGCAACATGGTGGACTTGGATTCGAACCCAACCAAACTGCTGGAGATCGTCGAGACCGGCAAGCAACTCCTGATGACTCGGGGCTCGCTCACCACCTTCTCGATCGCCAACGATGTGGCCAAGTACTTCGCCATCATCCCGGCGATGTTTATCGGGGTGTACCCCCAACTGGCCGCGCTCAACGTGATGGGTTTGCACAGCCCGAGTTCGGCGATCTTGTCGGCGGTGATCTTCAACGCCCTGATCATCGTGGCCTTGATTCCGCTGGCTTTGAAGGGGGTGGCTTACCGGGCCATCGGTGCCGCCGCCTTGTTGCGGCGCAATTTGCTGATCTACGGTCTGGGCGGGCTCATCGTGCCTTTTGTGGGCATCAAGGCCATTGATCTGATCTTGGTCGGCTTGCATCTGGTTTGATGGGACTGAAAGGAGACATCTCATGTGGCATCAACTGATCCGTCCTGCCTTGGTGCTGTTCGCGCTGCTGAGCGGGATCACAGGGTTGCTCTATCCGCTGCTGGTCACGGGTCTTGCCCAAGGGCTTTTCCCGCACCAAGCGCGTGGCTCCCTGGTGGAACGCGATGGCCAGTGGGTGGGTTCCAGCCTGATCGGACAGAACTTCACCTCCGCCAAATACTTTTGGGGCCGACCGTCGGCCACCTCACCGCTGCCCAACAATGCCAACGGTTCTGCGGGCTCCAATCTTGGGCCGACAAATCCCGCGCTGCTCGATAGCGTGAAGGCGCGCATCCATGCCTTGCACGCGGTGGACCCAGAGAACACGTTGCCCGTGCCGGTTGATCTTGTGACCGCCTCCGCCAGTGGTTTGGACCCACATATCAGCGTGGCCGCCGCCCGCTATCAAGCCGGTCGAGTTGCCCGCGAACGGCAGCTGTCGCTTGCCGAGGTGCAGCACCTGATCGAGCTGCATACCGAAGGCCGCGATGTGCTGATCTTGGGTGAGCCCCGGGTGAACGTGTTACAGCTCAATCTGGCCCTTGAGACAGGAAGTCATGCGCCCAGACCCTGACGCTTTGTTGGTGCAACTGCGTGAGGACGAGCAATCGGCCACGCGCGGCAAGCTGCGGATCTACTTCGGGTCGTCGGCCGGGGTGGGTAAGACCTACGCCATGCTGCAAGCGGCGCGCAAGCTGCATGCGGAAGGGGTGGACGTGGTGGCTGGGGTGGTCATCACCCATGGGCGGAGCGAAACAGAAGTTCTGCTTGATGGCCTGCCGAAGTTGTCGCTGAAGGATATCTGCTATCGCGGCGCGGTCTTGTCCGAGTTCGATCTCGATGCCGCCCTGATCCGCCGACCCGCGCTGATGTTGGTCGATGAGTTGGCGCATTCCAATGCACCGGGCTCGCGGCATCCCAAACGGTGGCAGGACGTGGAAGAGTTGCTGGCCAACGGCATCAGTGTCTACACCGCGCTCAACGTGCAGCATCTTGAGAGCCTGAACGATGTGGTGGGTGGCATCACCGGGGTGCGCGTCCAAGAGACCTTGCCGGATACCTTCTTCGATGCCGCTGCTGAGGTGGTGGTGGTGGATACGCCCGCCGATGAGTTGCTGGCACGGCTACACGCCGGCAAGGTCTATATGGGGGCGCAGGCTGAGCGAGCGGCGCATCACTTCTTTCGCAAGGGCAACCTCATGGCCTTGCGGGAGCTGGCCCTGCGGCGCACCGCTGACCGGGTCGAAGAAGATGTCCAGACTTGGCGCAACAACAAGCGTATAGCGCGAGTCTGGAAGACCGAGGCAGCCATTCTTTGCGCCGTCAGTCCCGCATTGGAAGCCGAGAGTGTGGTGCGCAGCGCCGCTCAATTGGCTCAGCAGCTCAACGTGAGCTGGCATGCCGTCTACGTCGAAACCCCCGCTTTGCGGCGGCTGCCGGATGTGCAGCGCGAACGGATTTTGCGGGTGGTACGACTGGCGCATGACTTGGGGGCCAGTACGGCGGTCCTAGGGGCACCCGATTTAGGCTCTGCCTTGAGCCAGTACGCCCGAGAGCACAACCTCTCCAAGCTCGTTTTAGGTCGATCTTCTGGGGTACGCGATTGGCGGCGTGGCTGGCTGCGCCGCGATGTGCGACGACAACTGGCGTTGACGGCCCCCGAGTTGGATTTGATCGCCGTCTCCACGGTGCCACGTCAGCCCGTGGAGACAGGGCTCGACGTGCGTATGCGTGACGTGCGTGAGGGCCTCATGTATGACGAACACCACTGGCGCGAACAAACGCAGCGTTATGGTTGGGCCGCACTGGCCTGCACCGCGACCACGGTGCTGAGTTGGCCTTTGCAGGACTACTTTGCGCAGGCCAACATCGTCATGTTGTTTCTACTCACCGTGGTGGGCGTTGCGCTGCGCTTCGGGCGGGGACCGGCGGTGCTGGCCAGCTTCATGAGCGTGGGTTTGTTCGACTTTTTCTTTGTCGATCCCAAGCTCAGTTTTGCCGTTTCAGATGTGCAGTACCTGATGACCTTTGCGGTGATGTTGGTCGTGGGCCTGATCACCGGCCAGCTGACGGCCGGTCTGCGCTATCAGGCGCAGGTGGCGGCTGAGCGTGAGGCTCGGTCGCGGGCGCTTTTTGAGCTCACCAGTGATCTGGCCAGTGCGTTGCAGACCGAACAGGTGATGCAGATCGCTGAAGACGGGCTGGCGCGTGAGGTCCGGGGTCAAGCGCTGCTGTACATCTTGGACGAGCAAGAGCGCTTGCAGCCTTCGATGCGGGAAAACCTTCAGCGAGTGGACGATCAACCGGATCTGGGGACCGCGCTCTGGGCGCTGGACCATGATCAACCGGCCGGACTTTCAACCGATACCTTGCCTGGCAGTGCTTGGTTCTATTTGCCGCTGATCGCGCCGGTGCGAACCCGAGGTGTGTTGGCGCTCAAGCCGCACTCTGAGCGCAGTGTGATGCTGCCTGAATTGCGCACTCAGCTTGAAACCTATGCCCGGGTGATTGGTCAAGCTTTGGAGCGGGTGCATTACGTTGAAGTGGCACAACAGGCCTTGGTGCATATCGAGTCCGAGCGCCTGCGTAATTCCTTGCTCTCTGCGCTTTCGCACGATCTGCGCACCCCCTTGGCGGTGGTCTATGGCTTGGCCCAAACTTTGGCGGGCATGCATGAACTGCCTGCGGCGGCGCGGGATCTCAGCGAGGCTCTGCGCCAGCAGTCGCAGCGGGTCAGTGCCATGGTGAACAACTTGCTGGACATGGCCCGTTTGCAAAGCGGCACGGTTTGTCTGAACCGGCAATGGCAGCCGGTGGAAGAGGTGGTGGGCTCCGCCTTGCAGGCCATGCAGCCGGCCTTGAGCAAGCATGTGCTGGTGGTGCAGATTCCCGCTCATTTGCCGCTCCTTCATTTGGACGCGGTGTTGATGGAGCGGGTGTTGTGCAACTTGCTGGAAAACGCCGCCAAGTACACCCCCGAGGGCAGCCGCATCGTGGTGCGTGCGGGCTTGCGCGATGACGTGATCGAACTGAGCGTCACCGACAATGGCCCCGGCTTGCCGGTGGGACGCGAAGAGCAGTTGTTCGCCAAATTCACGCGGGGCGAGCGTGAGTCGAGCACCCCCGGTGTGGGGCTTGGGCTGGCGATTTGTCGGGCGATTGTCGAAGCCCACGGCGGCAAAATTCGCGCCGAACCCAGTCAAGAAGGGGGCGCAGCCTTCATCATGAGTTTGCCGTTGGGGCTGCCACCCGATCCACCGGCCCAAGAGGATGGACAAGAGGAGCCTTCAGATGTCGCGTGAGTCTGCGTCGCATCCGGTCGCGGTGATTGTTGAAGACGAGCCGAGCATCCGTCGCTTTGTGCGGCTGGCGCTGGAGGCCGAAGACTGGCACGTCACTGAAGCTGGAACCGCCCGCCAAGGTTTGGTGGACGTGGGCACGCGCCAGCCCGATCTGGTGATCTTGGATTTGGGCCTGCCTGACGACGATGGCCTGAACGTCCTCAAGGACTTGCGAGCGTGGTCGGCCGTGTCGGTGATCGTGCTCTCGGCCCGATCCAGCGAGGCCGACAAGATTGCCGCTTTGGACGCCGGGGCCGACGACTACTTGAGCAAACCCTTTGGCGTGGGCGAATTGATGGCTCGGGTGCGGGTTGCCTTGCGCCGCAGTCAAGCCATTCGCACCGCAGAGCCGGCCAAAACCTTGATTGCTTTTGGCGAGGTGGAGGTGGACTTGGTCTTAAGACGCGTGCGTCGTCAGGGCGGGCCCGTCCATCTGACCCCGATTGAATATCGCCTGCTCACCCATCTGCTCGCCAATGCCGGCAAGGTGTTGACCCACCGACAACTGCTCAAGGCCGTTTGGGGCCCTTCGCATGTGGACGACAACCACTATCTGCGGGTCTACATGGCCAACCTCCGCCAAAAACTCGAAGTCACCCCAGCCATTCCCAAGCACCTGATGACCGAAACCGCCGTGGGCTATCGGTTGGTTTTTTGAGCTCAGCCTCAGACTTTCTTCACCGGCCCCAGCGCTCTGAGGACTTCGAGCACTTGTTGCATGCGGTCGCGGGGGCTGGACCAAGCGCGTTCGATGCGGAGTTTGTCGTTGCCGGCCAGTTTGATGTGGCGGTTTTTTTGCACCAGTTCGATGATCTTCATCGGATCAATCGGTGGGTTGGGCTGGAAGGCGAGGGTGATGACGGTCGGGGCGGCTTCGATCTTTTGGATGCCGTAGGGGCGTGCTGCCACGCGCAGGCGGTGCAAGTCGAGCAGAGTTTGGGCTTGGGGCGGGAGCTTGCCGAAGCGGTCCACCATTTCTTCGAGCAGGTGATCGACCTTGGTTGAGCTGTCGGCGCTGGACAAGCGTTTGTAAAAACCGAGCCGCATGTGCACGTCCGGGCAATAGCTGTCGGGCAGCAAGGCCGGGGCGTGCAGGTTGACTTCGGTGCTGCCGCCAAAAAAGCCGGTGGGCGAGAGCAGATCGGGTTCGCGGCCCGATTTGAGGGCGCGCACCGCCTCACTCAGCATCTCGTTGTAGAGCTGAAAACCCACTTCCATCATGTTGCCGCTCTGGTGGTCGCCCAGCACCTCGCCCGCGCCCCGGATCTCCAGGTCATGCATGGCGAGGTAAAAACCCGAGCCCAGCTCTTCCATGCTCTGGATGGCGTCGAGGCGTTGATGGGCTTGCTTGGTCAGGCCTTCCACGTCGGGCACCAGCAAATAGGCGTAGGCCTGATGGTGACTGCGGCCGACCCGACCACGCAGCTGATGCAACTGTGCCAAGCCGAACTTGTCGGCGCGCGCCATGACGATGGTGTTGGCCGAGGGCACGTCGATGCCGGTTTCGATGATGGTTGAGCACAGCAGCAGGTTGTGGCGCTGGGCCACAAAGTCGCGCATCACCCGCTCCAACTCACGCTCGGGCAGTTGGCCGTGGGCCACGCCGATGCGCGCCTCAGGGATCAGCTCTTGGAGCTTTTGCCGCCGGTTCTCGATGGTTTCGACCTCGTTGTGCAGGAAGTAAACCTGCCCGCCGCGTTTCAACTCGCGCAAGATGGCCTCGCGGATCGTGCCGCTGGTTTCGGTACGCACAAAGGTCTTGATCGCCAAGCGGCGCTGCGGGGCGGTGGCGATCACCGAGAGATCGCGCAAGCCTTCCAAGGCCATGCCCAAGGTGCGCGGAATCGGTGTGGCGGTGAGCGTGAGCACGTCCACCTCGGCGCGCAGGGCTTTCATCTGCTCCTTGTGGCGCACGCCAAAACGGTGCTCTTCGTCGATGATCAGTAGCCCCAAGTTCTTGAATTGGGTCTCCGGGCTGAGCAGTTTGTGCGTGCCGACCACGATGTCGATGGTGCCGTCGGCCAAGCCGGCCATCGCAGCTTTGACTTCCTTGGGAGAGCGAAAACGGCTCATCTCGGCGATCTTCACCGGCCACTGAGCAAAGCGGTCCACCAAGGTTTGGTGATGCTGCTCGGCCAAAAGCGTGGTCGGGGCAAGGATGGCGACTTGCTTGCCGCCGGTCACCGCCACAAAGGCGGCGCGCAGCGCCACTTCGGTTTTGCCAAAACCCACATCACCACAGACCAGCCGGTCCATGGGTTTGGGGCTGATCATGTCTTGGATCACCGCCTGAATGGCTGCGGCTTGATCGGGCGTTTCCTCAAAGCCGAAGCTGGCGGCAAAGGCGTCGTAGTCTTGCTGCGAGAGGCGGAAGGCAAAGCCCTCGCGCGCGGCGCGGCGGGCGTAAAGGTTCAGCAGCTCAGCCGCAGCGTCGCGCACCTGCTCAGCCGCCTTGCGCTTGGCTTTTTCCCACTGGCCTGAGCCCAAGCGGTGCAGGGGTGCCTCCTCGGGGCTCACGCCGGTGTAGCGGCTGATGAGCTGCAACTGCGCCACCGGCACATAAAGCGTGGCCTGATCGGCGTATTCAAGGAAGAGAAATTCGCTCGGCCCCGCACCCAAGTCGATGTTGACCAGCCCGCGATAGCGGCCGATGCCGTGGTTGATGTGGACCACCGGGTCGCCGATTTTGAGCTCGGAGAGATCCTTGATCAGCGCTTCGACATCGCTGACGCGCTCTTGCTTGCGGTGGCGGCGCAGGGTCGGTGCCGTGTCGAACAGCTCCGTCTCGGTGATGAGCTGCACCTGCGCTTCGACCCAATCAAAGCCTGCGCTCAAGGGCGCGACCGTGATGGCGTAAGGGTGGTGGCTGGCTTCAAAGGCCGCCAGCGAAGCCACGCTCACCGGCTCCAGCCGATGTTGGCGCAGCAGCTCCAGCAGGCTCTCGCGCCGCCCCGCGCTCTCGGCCACGATCAGCACGCGCCGGGCTTGCTCACTGGCTTCGCTGCGATGCCGGGTTTGTCGCCCCAGATGCTCTTCCAAGCGCTTGAGCGGGTCGGTGCCGCCGCGCTCCACGCTCAAGTCGGGCAGGCCGGTGGCCCATTCGACCGGGCGTTGACCGCGCAGCGCCAGCTGAGCCAAGGTGTTGCAGCGGCTGAAGAAGTCTTCGGTCTTGAGGTAAAGCGCCTCGGGCGGCAGGATCGGCCGCTCGGGGTCGTGTTGGAGGAACTTGTGACGCTCGCGGGTTTCGGTCCAAAAGTGGCTGAGCGCGCTATCGACTTCGCCGTGCAGCGCCAAGGTCGCGCCTTCGCTCAAGTAATCGAAGATCACGGCGGTGTCGTCGAAGAACAGTGGCAGGTAGTACTCGATGCCCGCGCTGGCCACGCCGGTGCTCATGTCCTTGTAGACCCGCGCCTTGGAGGGGTCGCCTTCCATGCACTCGCGCCAGCGCGCCCGAAACGCTTGGCGGGCCGGCTCGTCCATCGGGAACTCACGCCCGGGCAGCAGGCGCACTTCCTTGACCAGATCGAGGCTGCGCTGGCTGTCGGTGTCAAAGGTGCGGATCGAGTCGATCTCGTCGTCGAACAGATCGACCCGGTACGGCACCTCGGAGCCCATCGGGAACAGGTCGATCAGCCCGCCGCGCACGGCGTATTCGCCCGGCGACACCACTTGGCTCACGTGGTTGTAGCCCGCCAAGGTGAGCTGAGCTTTCAGCCCGGCCTCATTGAGGTGTTGGCCTTGTTTGAAGTGAAAGGTGTAGGCCGCCAAAAAGGCCGGTGGCGCCAGCCGGGTGAGCGCGGTGGTGGCCGGCAGCAGCAGCACATCGACGTCGCCCGAGCGAATGCGCCACAAGGTCGCCAGCCGCTCCGAGATCAAGTCCTGATGGGGCGAGAAGGTGTCGTAGGGCAGGGTTTCCCAATCGGGAAAGACTGCGATCTTCAGCTCGGGCCCAAAAAAGTGCAGCTCTTCGGCCAAACGGCTCACATCGGCCGGCTCAGCGCACAGCACCGCCAACATGCGCTTTGCACGCACCCGTGCTTGGCCCAGCCGCGCCAACAAAAGCGCATCGGCCGATCCCGGCGGCCGGGGCAGGGTGAAGCGTTGACCAAGAGCGAGGGCAGGCAGTTGCATGGCAGGGCCGCAAAACGGCAAAACGGGGCGGGAAGGCGATTTTAGGGAAGATGAAGTGATGGTTTTGATGGGTGTAATATTTATCCCTCAAAACCATCAAAATCTCGACTTGCTTCAACGGAGTTCTTTCATGGCTCATTCCTTGCTCCAAGAACGCTCAGCCCTCGGTGAGGTGTTGCAGTGCATACCGTGGACACTGGATACCGCGCAGAAAGCGGCAGCGGAAGGGGTGCATACGTACAGGCTGGAGGTCATGGGCGAGGCGTTGTCGCAGCGCCTCGAAGCCATCATGCCGTTGCTGGGGCGACTGTTGCAGGAGAAATCCGACACGGAGCGTGAGCGCAAATTGGATCACTTGATCGACTTCATGACCGAGCAGATGGTCGTGCCCAGTGCGGTCGATATACGCATGGCCCAGCGTTTAGCGACACGCCATGCAGCCATCTTGCAAGAGTTTGGCTATCTGAGCGATGTGCAGCTGGCTGAACTCAATCACTCCCGTGCGGCCAGTCGAACGGCTTTAGCCGACAACTGGAAGCGCCGTCGCATCGCATTTGCTGTGCGCCATCGCGATGCCCAAGGCCGTGAGCAAGACGTCTTTCTGCGTTTCCAGTTTGATGAGTTGGGCCGTCCGCTCAAGATCATCCAAACCATCCTCACGACCTTTGGGCCCCACAAGGCCCCTTGGAAGTTGGCGATGTGGTTTACCTCCGCCAATGGCTGGTTGCAGGGTCAAGCCCGCCCGGTGGATCTGCTGTTGAGTTACCCCGAAGCGGTGCTCGAAGCAGCTCGCCACGACGCCGAAGGCAGCGCGGCATGAGTTGTCGTCCGCCGCCGGCCACGGCGCTCGACGTCTTGCTGGAAACTTGGCCCGCAGGCCAAGTGCTGCATGTCATGCATGACACCGCTTTTGCCCCGGAACAATGCCATCCCGGTGTGGATGAGCAAGGTCAACCGCGCATGCCTAGCCGCTTTGCACCGATCCGCGACCGGATCGGCCGGGTGGTGCCGTATCTCTACGCCGGCTCGACCTTGGAGTGCGCTATTTTTGAGACGGTCTTTCACAACGTGCCCATCGATGCGCAAGACAAGTTCGTTGATCTGGATACCTTTGCCCGGCGGGGGCATGGGCAATTGCGACCCCGTCGAGATCTCATCCTTGTCGATCTGAGCACCGACGGGCTGCATCGGCTGCGTGTGCCCAAGGCTGAGCTGATCGCCAGCGACCCGATCAACTACCGCACGACCGCTTTGTGGGCGCAGGCCTTGCATCATCACAACCCGCAGATCGACGGTCTGGTGTGGATGTCACGTCAACGTGACCGTGATCGGGCCATGGTGCTTTTTGGGGATCGTCTTGACCCCACCACCCTCGAAGGCCGCAGCATCGGACCCGCCTTGCGCCATAACGACGCCCTCCGCCAAGTCGTGCTTTCGCTGGCTTTGCGGGTGGGCATCGAAGCGGCTTAGATCAGATCAACGCTAGATTGCTCGCGCAGCGGCCGCACAGGGTGGGGTGGGCGGGGTCGGTGCCGATGTCATCGGTGTAGTGCCAGCAGCGTTCGCACTTGGTGGCGGTGCTTGGGGTGACGAGCACTTGCAGGGCTTCGCCGTCCACCACGGTGGCGGTGGAGGTGATGGTGACGAACCTCAAGTCTGCCCCCAAGCTGCGCAGCAGCGCCGCGTCATCCGCACCCGCCGTGATGGTGAGTGTGGCTTGCAGCGAGGCACCCACTTGCCCGGTGGTGCGCACGGCTTCGATTTCTTTGTTGGCCAGTTCGCGGATCGCGCGGATGCGCGCCCACTTGGCCAGCAGCGCCTCGTTGGGCGTGGTGAAGGGCCAGAAGGTCTCGAAGAAGATCGAGCCTTGATGTTTGGCGCCAGCGAAGTGCGTCCAAGCCTCCTCAGCGGTGAAGCTCAGGAACGGGGCCATCCAGCGCAGCATGGCGTGGGTGATCTGCCACAGCGCGGTCTGGGCCGAGCGGCGCGCCAGGCTCTTGGGTGCGGTGGTGTAGAGCCGGTCTTTGAGGATGTCGAGGTAGAACGCGCCCAAGTCTTCCGAGCAGAACACTTGCAGTTTGGCGACCACCGGGTGGAACTCGTAGGCGTCGAAGTGGCGCAGGATCTCGGCTTGCAACTCAGCAGAGCGTGACAAGGCCCAGCGGTCGATCTCCAGCAGCTCGGCGTCAGCCACCGTATCGACGGCCGGGTCGAAGTCGCTGGTGTTGGCCATCAGGAAGCGCAGCGTGTTGCGGATGCGGCGATAGGCATCGACCACGCGGGCCAAGATCTTGTCGTCGATGTTCAGGTCGCCCGAATAGTCGGTGCTGGCGACCCACAGACGCACGATCTCAGCGCCGAGCTTGTTGGTGATGGTCTGCGGCTCGACGGTGTTGCCCAAGCTCTTGCTCATCTTGCGGCCTTGGCCGTCGGTGGCAAAACCGTGGGTCAGCAGGCCCTTGTAGGGCGCACGATCAAACAGCGCACAGCCCAGCAAGAGCGAGCTGTGGAACCACCCGCGATGCTGGTCATGGCCTTCGAGGTACAGATCGGCCTCGGGGCCTTCGGCATGAAAAGCGCCGTTCGGGTAGGCATGGGCATGGGAGCCGCGCAGCACGTGCCAGAAGGTTGAGCCCGAGTCGAACCAGACTTCCAAGATGTCGGTGCTCTTGGTGTAGTGGGCAGCATCTTCGGCTCCCAGCATCGCTTCGGGCGTGACGGCGCTCCAAGCTTCGATACCGCCTTGTTCAACGATCTCCGCCGCCCGATCCAAGATCTCCAACGTGCGCGGATGCAGCTCGCCCGAGTCCTTGTGCAAGAAGAACGGCACCGGCACGCCCCAAGAGCGTTGGCGCGAGATGCACCAGTCGGGCCGGTTGGCGATCATGTCGCGCAGCCGGGCCTTGCCGTTGTCGGGGTAAAAGCGCGTGTGGTCGATGGCGTCCAGCGCCATCTGGCGCAGGGTCTTGGGTGCTTTGTCGGTGGTGAAGACACCGTCGCCCTCGTCCATGCGGATGAACCACTGCGCCGCAGCGCGGTAGATCACCGGGGTCTTGTGCCGCCAGCAATGCGGATAGCTGTGCGTGATGGTCTTGGTGGCCAGCAAGCGCCCGGCGTTGCTGAGCGCGTCCAAAATGACCGGCACGGCTTTCCAGATGTGCAAGCCGCCAAAGAGCGCGAAGTCGTCGGCATAAGCGCCGTTGCCTTGCACGGGGTTCAAGATCTGGTCGTAGCGCAGACCGTTGACCATGCAGGAGTTGAAGTCGTCCACACCGTAAGCGGGCGCGGCGTGCACGATGCCGGTGCCGTCGCTGGCGCTGACGTATTCGGCCAAGTACACCGGCGAGAGGCGGCGATAGCCGGCGTCCACGTCATAGAGCGGATGGCGGAAGTTCAAGCCGCCCAAAGCCTTGCCGGGCGCGGTCGCGAGGACCGTGCCTTCCAAACCAAAGCGTTGCAAGCAGGCCTCGACCAGCGATTCGGCCAGCACCAAGCAGCCCTTGGGGGTCTCGACCAAGGCATAGCTCAGCTCCGGGTGGGCGTTCAGGGCTTGGTTGGCAGGGATCGTCCAAGCGGTGGTGGTCCAGATCACTGCAAAGATGGGTTGAGGCACCGCTTGCCCTTCGACAGGCTCAGGGCGAACGGGTAACGACACCGCCGATAGACCAAAAGCAGCGGCCAGCGCGGCGCGATCGTCGGCCTCGAAGGCGACATCGAGCGTTTCGCTCTTTTTGTCGGCGTACTCGATCTCAAACTCAGCCAAGCTGGAGCCGCAGTCAAAGCACCAGTAGACCGGCTTCAGACCGCGATAGACAAAGCCGCGTTCCACGACGCGCTTGAAGGCACGGATCTGACCGGCCTCGTTGGCAAAGTCCATCGTGCGGTAGGGCCGTTCCCAGTCGCCGAGCACACCCAGGCGCTTGAAGTCTTCGCGCTGCTGCGCCACTTGCTCGCTGGCGTAGGCGCGGCTCTTGGCTTGCATGTCGGCGCGGGAGAGCTTGCGGCCGTGGAGCTTTTCAATCGCGTTCTCGATCGGCAAGCCGTGGCAATCCCAGCCGGGGATGTATTGCGCATCGAACCCTTGCAACTGCTTGCTCTTGACGATCATGTCCTTCAAGACTTTGTTGAGCGCGTGACCGATGTGCAGCTTGCCGTTGGCGTAGGGCGGGCCGTCGTGCAGCACAAAAAGCGGCGCGCCCTTGCGCGCTGCGCGCAGGCGGCGGTAGAGCGTGGCAGTGTCGGTGCTGTTCCAGTCCTTCACCCACGCCGGCTCGCGCTTGGGCAAGTCGCCACGCATCGGGAAGGGGGTGTCGGGCAAATTCAGCGTGGCGCGGTAGTCCACGGGGGCGGGTGTTGCGGGGGTCACAGGGGTTGCAGCGGTGTCAGTCATGGGCTCTGGGCGCGGGTGTTCGGGGGTGGCTGGCAAACCAGGCCTGAGCTTGCCGGACATCCTGGCGGATCGCCGCTGTCAGGGCGTCAAGCCCTGCAAAACGGGCTTCGTCACGCAGTTTGTGCAGCAGCTCCACATGCACCAGTTTACCGTAGCCCCCCTCGCGGCCCAGCTCAGCCGGCCAGTCGAACACGTGGGTTTCCAGCAGAATCCGCCCGGCGTCTTCCACCGTTGGTCGCACCCCCAGACTGGCCACGCCGTTCAAAGGCTCCGGCCCCAGCCCGAAGACCCGCACCCCAAAGATGCCCATGGCGGCGGATTTGTCGTAAGGGAAGCGCAGATTGAGGGTCCGAAAGCCGTCATCGGCACCGCTGCCGGAAGCGCCCAAGCCGCGCCCGAGCTTTTGACCGTGGACCACCCGACCGCTGACGCTGTAGGGCCGCCCGAGCAGCACGGCCACGCGGGCCATGTCGCCAGCAGCCAAGGCCTCGCGCACGGCCGAGCTCGATACCCGCAGGCCGTGAACTTCGTAGCTCATCATGCGGGCCACATCAAAGCCGCAGCGATCACCCGCTGCGTCCAGCATGGCGTAATCCCCAGCGCGTTTGGCCCCAAAGCGGAAGTCGTCACCCACCAGCACGTAGCGGGCGTGCAAACCCTGGCAAAGCACATCTTGCGTGAAGGCGTTCGGGCTCAGATCGGCCAAGCGCTGATCAAAGCGCAACAGCACCACTTGATCGATGCCGCAGCCTTCAAGCTCTTGCAATTTGTCGCGCAGGCTGGCGATGCGTGCTGGGGCTTTTTCCGGCAGACCAGCCCGCCGGGCGAAGAAGTCGCGCGGATGGGGCTCGAAGCTCAGCACACAACTGGGCAAGCCCCGGTGGCGAGCCTCGTTTTTGAGCAGCGCCAACATGGCCTGATGGCCGCGATGCACCCCGTCGAAATTGCCAATCGTCAACGCACAGGCCGGTGCTACGCCGGGATGGTGAAAACCTCGAAAAACTTGCATGGGGCGAATTATCCTTGGCGCGCTTCCCCAAGGACCACGCCCCATGATGACCGACCCTCGAACCCTCCCTGCCGTGAGCCTGCGTGAGGCGCTGCTTTTCTGGTTCAAGCTGGGTTTCATCAGCTTTGGCGGCCCGGCTGGGCAGATTGCGCTGATGCATGCCGAGTTGGTCGAGCGGCGGCGCTGGATCAGCGAGAAGCGTTTTTTGCATGCGCTCAACTACTGCATGGTGCTGCCGGGCCCGGAGGCGCAGCAGCTGGCGACTTATTTGGGCTGGTTGATGCATCGCACCTGGGGCGGGGTGGCGGCCGGGGTGCTGTTTGTCCTGCCCTCGCTCTTCATGTTGATCGGCCTGAGCTGGGTCTACATGGCTTGGGGACACGTGCCGTGGGTGATGGGGGTGTTTGACGGCATCAAGCCCGCCGTCACGGCCATCGTGGTGCAAGCGGCCTATCGCATGGGCACCCGCACGCTGAAAAATGCCTGGCTTTGGGCGATAGCGGCGGCGGCGTTTGTGGCGATCTTCGCCGCCAACGTGCCGTTCCCCCTCATCGTGCTTGCCGCCGCCGGGCTGGGTTATGTGGGCGGTGGTGCGCATGTTCCCGCCATGATCGACGACCCTAGGCCCACATCCGAGAGGCCTGCACATACCCGTTTCAGCGCTTGGCGGCTGATCGCGGTGCTGGCAAGTGGCGCGCTGTTGTGGTCGGCGCCGATGGTGGCGGTGATGGCTTGGCAAGGAAGCACAGGCACCTTGGCGCAGATGGGTTGGTTTTTCACCAAAGCCGCGTTGCTGACCTTTGGCGGGGCCTATGCGGTGTTGCCCTACGTCTGGCAAGGCGCGGTGGTCGAGCAGGGTTGGTTGAGTGGCGCGCAGATGATCGACGGCTTGGCGCTGGGTGAGACCACGCCGGGACCGCTGATCATGGTGGTGGCCTTTGTCGGTTTTTTGGGTGGCTGGCAAAGCTCAGAGCTGGCGCTGTGGTTCGGGCCAGATCATCGCTGGCTGGCTGGGACGGTGGCCGCTTGCTTGGTGACGTGGTTCACCTTCTTGCCGTCGTTCATCTTTATTTTGGCTGGCGGACCTTTGGTCGAGGCCACGCATGACGCGCTGCACGTCACCGCACCACTGACCGCCATCACGGCAGCGGTGGTGGGCGTGATCCTTAATCTGGCGCTGTTTTTTGGCTACCACGTGCTCTGGCCCCAAGGCTGGCAGGGCGCATTCAACGCACCCTCAGCCCTGATCGCCGTGGCCGCTGCTGTGGCCTTGCTGCGCTACAAGCGCAACGTGATCCACGTCATTGCCGCTTGTGCGCTGGCCGGTTGGCTGCTCAAGACGTGGCCGACGTTTTTTGCCTGAGCACCGGCCCCTGGGGGTTATCTCGCTTGTCGTGCTGTACGTGCTCGCGCTAAGGCGGCTTCGATCACAGCGCGTTTGCGGGCCAGCTCAGCCTCGTCGTTGGCTTTGGTGAGGGTGTCGAGGTGCGCCAGCTTGTCGTGCGCCTTGGCTTCGAGCCGCTGCGCATGTTCAGCCTGCGCCTGCACCCGACGGATGTTGCGCTCGGTGTAGCGCTTGAGGGCAGCGGCGGCTTCGGCTGGAGACCATGCCGCCCAACCCACTTGGCCGGGTGTGACGTCGATCCAGTCGATGCAATCCACCGGGCAAACGGGGATGCACAGACCACAGCCGGTGCAGTCGGCCTCGATGACGGTGTGCATGTGCTTGTTGGAGCCCAAGATGCAATCCACCGGGCAAGCCTTGATGCACAGCGTGCAGCCGATGCACCATGCTTCGTTCACAGCAGCGACGTGGCGTGGGCCTTCGTCGCCACAGGCAGGATCAAGGGCTTGTTCGGTTTGGCCCGTAAGCTGGGCCAATCTCTGGATACCCTGCGCCCCTCCTGGGGGGCAGCGGTTGATGGCCGCTTCACCCCGGTGGATCGCCTCAGCGTAGCTCAGGCAATCCGGGTACCCGCAGCGGGTGCATTGGGTTTGGGGGAGCAGCGCGTGGATCTGCTGAACCGAAGGGGCCGATGGAAGCGACTGGATGACAACGACATTCATCCAGCCGATTTTAGGGCGCAGCAGCTTCTGGGCTTACTTCTGGTGCGTGGCGATGAAATTGCGGATTTCCGGGTAGGCCATTTCGCGCCAACGCCGACCCGCAAAGATGCCGTAGTGACCGGCACCGACCACGTCGTAGTGTTCACGGCGGTTGGCCGGGATGCCGGTACACAAATCATGGGCAGCACGGGTTTGGCCAGCACCGGAGATGTCGTCCAACTCACCTTCAACCGTCAGCAAAGCGGTGGCAGTGATGTCTTGCGGCCGCACCAGTTGGCCCTTGACGTTCCATGTACCGTTGACCAGCGAGAAGTCTTGGAAGACGGTCTGGATGGTTTCAAGGTAGTAGTGGGCGTCCATGTCGAGCACAGCGTTGTACTCGTCATAGAACTGGCGATGGGCGTCGGCGCTGTCGTCGTCGCCGCGCACCAAGTCAAGGAAGTAGTCCCAATGCGAACTGGCGTGGCGGTCCGGGTTCATGGCCACAAAGCCGGTGTGCTGCATGAAGCCCGGATAGACCCGGCGTCCGGCACCTTCAAAATTTTGCGGCACGCGGTAGATCACGTTTTGCTCGAACCAGTCCAAGGGACGGTTCATGGCCAAGTTATTGACGGCGGTTGGGCTCTTGCGAGCATCAATCGGGCCGCCCATCATGACCATGGTGCGCGGCGTGACTTCACCGGCACTGGCCATCAAGGAGATGGCGGCCAACACGGGCACGGTGGGCTGGCACACCGAGATCACGTTGACGTCCGGGCCAATCAAGCGGATGAAGTCTTGGACGTAGGCGATGTAGTCGTCCAAGTGGAAGTCACCGTGTTCCATCGACACCATGCGGGCATCGACCCAGTCGGTGATGTAGACCTTGTGGTCTTTGAGCAGCGTGCGCACGGTGTCGCGCAGCAGGGTTGAGTGATGCCCTGACAGCGGGGCCACCACCAGCACAGCCGGTTGGGCGCGCATGGTGTCGAGCACTTGGCTGTTGTCGGTGTAGCGCTTGAAACGCAGCAGGCGGCAGAAGGGTTGGGTCTTGATGACCTGTTCTTGCACCGCGACGTCGATGTCACCGACTTGGATCGAGGTGATACCAAATTGGGGCTTTTCGTACTCTTTGGTCAGCCGATGCAGCAGATCAAACCCCGCCGAGAGTCGTTGCGAGCCTGGGGCATGGTTGAACGGCGACAGCGGGTGGCTGTAGAGCTTCGAGGTCGCGCTGGCAAATT